>CAMCTE010000042.1 GCA_945878385.1 Azohydromonas lata NBRC 102462
GGTGAGGTTGCGCTCGGCCATCACAGCGTCGAACACGCGCAGCAGGTTCAGGTCCAGAGTACGAAAGCTCAAGATATTGATTCTATGAATATCTGTGCTTCAGAATTACTCCAGTTGAATATCGAGGGTTTACCCGATACTTTGCGCCATCGGGCTGGTTCGCAGCCCCTCAACCGAAAGCGGAGGCTCGCCATGAGCACCACCATCCTGACCAGCCAGATTCGACCCGCCGCCACCCACGCCGCAGCTGCCGCCGTGGGGGTGGCCATCGACCGGCTCAGCCGCGCGGCAGGCCTGATCGCCCGCTTGGCCAGCCAACTGGGCGCTGCAGCGGCCCAAGCCCCGGTCCTGACCCGCGAAACCCTGGCCCGCCGGCGCGACGCGCAGCGCGTGCTGGAACTGGCAGGCCGGTTCGATGCGACCCAACCAGGCTTTGCCTCAGACCTGCGTGCTGCGGCTTGGCGCAGCATGGACTGAACGACGGCCTGAACAACGGACCTGAACCACGGAACTGATGGACAGCGCCGGCGACGGCGCAGGCCCCGGCGCCGCGACGACCCGATGGGCCACGCTCAACGCAACTGTGCGAAGTAGTGGGCCAGGTCGGTCAGGTCGCCGTCGCTGAGCCCGCGCAGCACGCCGTTCATCTGCGTGTCCCGACCTTCGGCCAGGTTGTCCCGGAACTGGCGCATGGAGTGCACCAGATAGTCTTCACGCTGCCCGGCCAAGCGGGGCATCTGCTGCTGGCCGGCGTAATTGGGCAGATGGCAGGTGCCGCACAAGCCTCGCGCAGCCAAGGCCTGGCCGCGCTGAATGGCGCTCGCGTCGCGGGTTTGGGGTGGGGGCTGAATCGCCTGGGCACTGAAGTGCGCGGCCAGGGCCACGATTTCCGCGTCGCTCACCCCGTCGAGCACACCGCGCATCGCGGGGATGGGCCGCAGGCCCTCGCGCACGAGGATCAGGGTGTTTTCCAGAAACACCTGGGGCTGGCCCGCCAGTGTGGGGCTCAGGGGCATGGTGGAATGCCCCTGGGCACCGTGGCAGGCCACGCACTGCGCCAGCCGGGCAGGCGCGGTCGGGGTGGGCTGCGCGGTCGGGGTGGGCTGTGCAGCAGGCCCCGCGGGTTGCGCCATCGCGCTGAGCGCCCCGGCCACTAGGGCCGAGGCGCCGAGCACCAGTACGCCGAAGGCGCGTGGGCTCACCGTGCGTAGCTCACCCGGTAGATCGCGCCCATCTGCTCATCGGAGACCAACAACGAGCCGTCGGGCTGCTGGTGGATGTAGGCCGGGCGGCCGTTGAAGCTCTGATCCGCATTCAGGAAGCCGGTGAGGAAGGGCTTGACCTGCGGGTTGCGGCCATCGGCGTCGGTGGTCACGGTCACCACATCGAAGCCGAGCTTCTGGCTGCGGTTCCACGAGCCCTTGCGCGCCACAAACATCGCATTGCGGTACTCGGCTGGGAACATGCTGCCGGTGTAGAACTTCACACCCATCACCGCCGCGTGCGGGCCCATGGTCGTGACCGGCAGGGTGACGCCGTCGCAGGGGTTGGCCTTGACGACATCGCGGTCGGGAACGCCGCCGGCATGGCAGTAGGGGAAGCCGAAATTCAGGCCCACCTTGGTCATGCGGTTGAGCTCGTCTTCGGGTGCGTTGTCGCCCATCCAGTCGCGGCCGTGGTCGGTGAACCACATCTCCTTGGTGGTGGGGTGCCAATCAAAGCCCACGGTGTTGCGCACGCCACGGGCGATCACTTCCATGCCCGAGCCGTCGGCGTTGTAGCGGCGGATCTGCGCGTATTCCTGGCCGGGGATGCAGATGTTGCACGGCGCGCCAAAGGGCACATACAGCTTGCCGTCCGGGCCGAAGGCCACGTACTTCCAGTTGTGGTGCTGCTCGGGCGGCAGGTTGAAGGCGGTGGTCATGTCCACCGGCGCCACATTGGGGTTGGTGGCGATGTTGTCGAAACGCAGCACGCGGTTGATGGCGAACACATACAGCGTGTTGCCGCGCACGGCCACGCCGGCGGGCTGGGTGAGCTTGTCGATGACGGTGCGCACGGTGCGCTGACCACCGCTCTCGCTGATTTCGTACACACGGCCGATGCCGCGGGTGCCCACATAAATCTTGCCATTGTCGGCGCGCGCCATGGCGCGGCCACCGGGCAGGCCATGCGCCCACAGTTCCAGCTTGAAGCCAGCAGGCACCTTGAGCTTGTCCAGCGGAATCTGCTCAGGCGGGGTAACGGTGAGCTTGCCGGCCAAGGGGGCCAGCGTGGAAGAGGCTTGTTCAGCCGTGCGGCCCTGCTGCCAGGCCTGCGCCACCGGCGCGGTCACCGCCGCAGAAACGGTGGGCGGCGCGGGCGGTTGCGAAGCGCAACCGGTCAACAGCGCGAGCAGCGTGGCGCTGGCCAGGGCACCGGCCTTGGCCCAGGCCTGAGGTGGAAGGGTGTTGGGGTTTGCCATGTGTGTCTCCTTGGTGTTGTGAAAGCAAGCGGCGCGACGATACGCCCGGCTGTTTGCAACCGACAAGTGGAAACTGGCAAGACCCCACATCGCGATCAGGCGCCTCCTAGGGTGTCCCCTAGGTTTGGCCTCAAGACCGCAAGACAGGAACAAAAAAGGCCTCGCCAAATGACGAGGCCTTCAGGTTCGCGCGCTTGGTCAAACGCGCGAATGACGGGCGAACGCTCGGCTTCAGGCCGCCAGACGCTGTTCGATCTGCGCCTTGGTCTGGCGCAGTTCCTCGGGCAGGTGGTAGCTCAGCTGCGTGAACAGTTCATCGTGCAACTTGAGTTCGTCGGCCCAGGCCTGGCGGTCGATGCTGATGACGCTGTCGAACTGGTCGCGGCTGAATTCCAGGCCCGACCAGGACAGGTCTTCATAACGCGGGCTGATGCCGAAGACATGGTCCACACCCTGCGCCTGGCCTTCTACGCGCTCGAGCATCCACTTGAGCACGCGCATGTTTTCGCCGTAGCCCGGCCACACGAACTTGCCGTCGGCGCCCTTGCGGAACCAGTTCACGCAGTAGATCTTGGGCAGCGACACGCCTTGGGCTTCAAGCTTCTTGCCCAGGGCCAGCCAATGCTGGAAGTAGTCGCTCATGTTGTAGCCCATGAAGGGCAGCATGGCAAACGGATCACGGCGCACCACGCCCTGCTGCCCGGCGGCCGCAGCCGTGGTTTCCGAACCCATGGTGGCGGCCATGTACACGCCTTCCACCCAACTGCGCGCTTCGGTCACCAGGGGCACGGTGGTGCTGCGGCGGCCGCCAAAGATGAAGGCGTCGATGGCCACACCCTTGGGGTTGTCCCAATCGGCGTCCAGCACCGGGTTGTTGGTGGCAGCCACCGTGAAGCGTGCGTTCGGGTGCGCGGCCTTGGCGCCGGTTTCCTTGGCGATCTCAGGCGTCCAGCGCTTGCCTTGCCAGTCGGTCAGTTCGGCCGGGGGGGTGTCGGTCATGCCTTCCCACCACACATCGCCTTCAGGCGTGAGGCCCACATTGGTGAAGATGGCGTCGCGCTGCAGCGAATCCATGCAGTTCGGATTCGTCTTGTAGTTGGTACCCGGGGCCACGCCGAAATAGCCGGCTTCGGGGTTGATGGCGTACAGGCGGCCATCAGCGCCCGGCTTGATCCAGGCGATGTCGTCGCCAATGGTGGTCACCTTCCAGGTGTTGCCGTTGGCGTCCTTCAGGCCCGCCGGGGGGATCAGCATGGCGAAGTTGGTCTTGCCGCAGGCGCTGGGAAAGGCGGCAGCCACATGGCGCTTGACGCCATTGGGTTGGGTGACGCCCAGCACCAACATGTGTTCGGCCAGCCAGCCCTGGTCGCGGCCCATGGTGGAAGCGATGCGCAGGGCGAAGCACTTCTTGCCCAGAAGAGCGTTGCCGCCGTAGCCCGAACCGTAGCTCCAGATCTCGCGGGTTTCGGGGTAGTGGACGATGTACTTGGTCTTGTTGCAGGGCCAGGCCACATCCGGCTGGCCTTCAGCCAAAGGCGCGCCCACGGTGTGCACGCAGGGCACGAACTCGCCGTCTTCGCCCAGCACATCCAGCACCGCGCGGCCCATGCGGGTCATCAGGCGCATGTTCACGGCCACATAGGGGCTGTCGGAGAGTTCCACCCCGATGTGCGCGATGGGCGAGCCGATGGGGCCCATCGAGAACGGCACCACATACAGGGTGCGGCCCTTCATGGCGCCTTTGAAGAGGGCCTGGTCGCCGGTTTGCAGCAGCGTGCGCATCTCGGCCGGGGCCATCCAGTTGTTGGTGGGGCCGGCGTCTTCCTTCTGCTCGCTGCAGATGAAGGTGCGGTCTTCCACACGCGCCACGTCAGAAGGGTCGCTGCAGGCGATGTAGCTGTTGGGGCGCAGCTCGGGGTTGAGCTTCTTCATGGTGCCCGCGGCCACCAGTTCGCCGCACAGGCGGTTGTATTCGGCTTCAGACCCGTCGCACCAGTAAACGGAGTTTGCCTGGGTGAGGGCGGCGATATCGGCCACCCAGCGGATCAGGCGTTGGTGGCGTACATGTTGGGGCACGTTCAGCTGAACACCCGCAGCGGTAACTTGGGTCATGGTGGTTCCAGGGAAGTTAAAAGCAGAAGAGATGAGATCGGGTCAATAGGCTACGCAATGAATGGCGGTTACGCCGTGTTCGCATGAACCGATTGACCCCATCACACCCCGCCATGCTCTGCTGCAACGCGGATGCACCAGCGTCTAGCCCGGGCCAATGGGCTCGACCCGGGTCATCAAAACGACACCGAATTCAGTGTACCGATGAAGTAACTGGAAGGGATTTTGCGGTTATGCAAGAAACGCATGACGCGATGTTGGGCCTGATATGGCCCCCGAACCGAGCGCGCGGCCCAGCCCAAGGCCAGGCAGGAGGCTGCGCAGGGGCCGCCGGCGATGGCAAGATGCATCGATGCAAACTTCAGCGGAAATATGGCGACTCTTGGTGCGCGCCAGCGCAGACCGGCGCCACCCCTGGCGCGTGGTGGCCCTGTGCACCCAAGGGGAACAGGGGCCCGCCGCGCGCAGCGTGATCCTGCGCAAGGTGCAGGAAGACAACAGGCGCCTGGTGTTCTACACGGACCGCCGCACCGACAAACTGCGCGAAGTGGCCGCCTGCGACCGGGTGGCCCTGCTGTGCTGGGATGCCCATCACCGGCAGCAACTGCGTTTGACGGGGCGGGCTTTCTTGGAAACCGACATGGCCGTCGTGGATCGATGCTGGACGGGGGTGCCCGACGCCGCCAAGCGTGACTACGGGACCACGCAGGCGCCAGGCTCACCCCTCATCACGAAGGATGCGGCAGGCGCGGATTTCACCTTGGCCTTGGCGCGCGAGCACTTCACGGTGCTGAACGTGGAAGTGGCCGAGTTCGAGTTCCTGCAGCTGGACCGCGAGCAGCACCAGCGTTGGCGACACTCCTGGAGAGAAGCCGCGGGCGCCTGGGAAGCGCAGCCCCTCGTGCCCTGAGGCAGGTACCGAGCCCAGATTAAGGCGGCACCGCCGCGAACAGGGCTTCGACCCGCGCGGCCACATCACCGACGCCTTCAGATTCGGCCTGCCGCAGCTCCACCACCACGCCCACGCGAGCCCTGTGGCCTTCAGCGAGGCGACGGGTGAAGTCAGCCCAGCTCTGGCCGGTTTCGAACACCGCCTGCGCCACCACGCGGCCAGTCACCGGCTTGAAGTAGTGCGTGGTCTGTTTGGCAACGACCAAGGGGGCGTTCAGCCCTTCATCCTGCATACGGACATGCACCAGCGACCACGCGGCCACCAGCGCAATGGCCGTGCCGCTGCCGCCGAACAGGGTGCCGTGGACATTGCGGTTGGGCTCCAGCGGAGCGGCCAATTCCACCCGATCCGGCAGCAGCTGCTGCACGCTGAGCTGCATGAAATCCGCCACCGGGATCCGGCTGCGGATGAAGGCTTCGAGTTCGCTCGGGCTCATGCCGGGTGGGTCGGTGGCGAATCGGGTTCGAAGCCGCCGATCAGGCCGGCCGATGGATGGCACACAGTTTGTGGCCATCCGGGTCGCGCACATAGGCCAGGTGCAGCGTGCCCATGGCGCCCGTGCGCGGCCCAGGCGGCCCTTCCACCGACACGCCGCCGTGGGCCACGGCCACATCGTGGAACTGCCGCACTTGCTCGAGCGAGCTGCACTTGAAGCCCAGGGTGCCGCCATTGGCCGCGGTGGCCGGCTCACCATTGATGGGCTGGGTGAGGCAGAAAGTGCTGCCGTCGTGCCGGTAGAAAAGGCGCACATGGCCCGATGCTGCGATATTGCGGATGGGCTCGCCCGCACCCAGCACGGCCAGCACCGCGTCGTAGAAGCGCTGGGCGCGGTCGATGTCGTTGGTGCCGAGCATCACGTGGTTAATCATGGCGTGTCCTTCAGGTGGGAGTGGTTGAAAGTTGTTCGTAGCCAGGGTTGTAGGCGATCTCCCACAGGTGGCCGTCCGGGTCGCGAAAATAACCCACATAGCCGCCATAGAAGGTGGTGTGCGGCGGCTTGACGACCACGGCACCGGCAAGTTCCGCGCGCTGCAAGAGGTCGTGCACCGCGTCCTTCGAATCGACGTTCTGCGCCAAGGCGCAGGCAGGGGCTGCGGGCGCGGACACAGGCGCCCCGCTTTCAGCGGCCAGGCTGCGGCGCGGCCACAGGGCGAGCTTCACAGGGCCCTCGCAATCGAAGAAGACCACGGCCCCGTGCTCGAACTCCGAGCCGACGATGCCCTTGGTGGCCCAGCCCAGGCCATCGCGGTAAAAGGCCAGCGCGCGCTCGAGGTCGTCGACACCCAGGGTGATGAAGGAGATGCGCGGCTTCATCTCGCAGACCGGCAGGCCCTATGACTTCGCGCCCACATGGCGCGCAAAGTTATTCAGGATGGCCTGCCAACCCTCGCGCTGCTCCTCCACCGGGTGCACCGTTTCGGGGTCGAAGGTGACGCGAACCGTGACCCCAGCAGCGCCCTCTTCGAACTCCACCCGGGCATGGCGATCGCCGAAGTCATATTCGATCAAGCGGTGGGGCTCTACCCGCGTGTACTGCCCGGCGAAGTCGAAGCCGAAGGACCCGTCCTTGGCCTCCATGCGGGAGCTGAACCGGCCACCCGGGCGCAGGTCCACCGTGGCCGCGGTGGTGTGCCAGTCCGAAGAGGCAGCGTTCCAGGCCATGATGTCTTCGGGCGTGGTGTAGGCTCGCCAGACTTCAGCCAGGGGTGCGGGAATGAGTGTGGAGACGGTGATCTGCATCCGGTGAATCGTAACCCCGGCCTGATTCGGAAGCTGCGCGGGCGTATCGAGCACGCGGGCGATTTGGATGCCATGAGGCGCGGTATTGGATCCCCATTGACGGCAGCGTTTGGGCTGCATACTTCAGGAGGAATGAGCCCCATCCACCTCCTCAGCGTCAACACCGCCCGCGCACGGCGCATCACCGTGGCCAACGGCCGAAGCATCCTCACCGCCCACGGCAAGCAGCCGGTCAGCGGCCCTGTGGGCGTGGGGCCGCTGGGCCTGGAGACCGACGAACAGGCCGACCCTACGGTGCATGGCGGACGGGGCAAGGCGGTGTACGCCTACCCGCAGGAGCACTACGCCTTCTGGAAGACGGTGCGCGCTCAAGCCCGGCTGCAGCTGTGGGATGAAGAGCCCGCCCCTGGCCTGATGGGCGAGAACCTCACGATCACCAGTCTGCTGGAAACCCACGCCTGGATCGGCGACCGTCTGCGCTTTCCGAACTGCACCCTGGCCATCAGCGAGCCGCGCATGCCCTGCGGCAAGTTCGACGCGGTGATGGGCTTCAAACAGGCCAGCAAGATGATGGTGCAAAGCGGCTTTTGCGGCTTCTACCTCTCGGTCACCATCGAGGGCACGCTGCAGGCGGGCGAGGAGGCCGAGCTGGTGCCCGGCCCGCGGCAATTGACGATTGCCGACGCCTTTCGCAGCAAGGCGGGGCGGCAGTATTTGCGCTGAAGGCCAACAGGCAGATGGGCCTGCAGGACTTCAGGACCTTCAGATCTTTTGGGTTTATCAGGCCGGCAAGGCAGGGTAATCGGTGTAGCCCGCTGCGCCCCCGCCGTACAGCGTCTCGCGCTGCAGTTCATTGAGCGGCGCGCCTTCGCGCAAGCGCCGGCCCAGGTCGGGGTTGCTGATGAAGGGGCGCCCGATGGCCACCAGGTCGGCTTGTCCGCTGCCGATGGCGTCGTTCGCCATCTGCAGGCTGTAGCCGTTGTTGACCATCCAGGGGCCTTTGTAATGGGCCCGCAACGCTTGGTAGTCGAACGGTGCCACGCCCTTGTCGGTGAGGTCGCGTGCGCCACCGGTCTGGCCTTCGATCACATGCACATAGGCCAGGCTCAGGGGCGCGAGTTGCCGCATGATGTGGTCGAACAGCGCCGCCACGTTCGAATCCTGTGCAGCACCGTTGACCGGCGTGATGGGCGACAGGCGCACGCCGGTGCGGCCACCGCCGATTTCCTTCGTCACGGCCTGCATCACTTCCACCAACAGCCGCGCACGGTTTTCGATGGAGCCGCCATAGGCGTCGCTGCGGTCATTGATGCTGTCGCGCAGGAACTGGTCGATTAGGTAACCGTTGGCGCCGTGCACCTCCACGCCGTCGAAACCGGCGCGGATGGCGTTGGCCGCCGCACGCCGGTAATCTTCGACGATGCGGGGCATTTCATCGGTGCGCAGGGCGCGCGGGGTGGAGCAGTCCACGAAGCCTTCGGCGTTGTAGGTCTTGCTGCCGGCAGCGCGGTTGGTGGAAGACACCGGCAGCTGCCCATTGGGTTGCAGCGAGGTGTGGGAGATGCGGCCCACATGCCACAGCTGAATCACGATCTTGCCGCCCTGGGCGTGCACCGCGTCGGTGATGGGTTTCCAGCCCTGCACCTGTTCCTCGCTGTAGATGCCCGGGGTGTCCAGGTAACCCTGCCCTTCGGGGCTGATCTGTGCGGCCTCGGTGATGATGAGGCCGGCGCCAGTGGCGGGGTTGGCGCGCTGTTCGTAGTACAGGCGCATCAGGTCGTTGGGAATGGTGGCCTTGGCGCGGCTGCGGGTCAGGGGCGCCATCACCAGGCGGTTGGCCAGGTCGATGGAGCCGATGCGGACGGGGTCGAATAGGGTGCTCATAATCGGGCATTGTGTCCGCAGGGCGCGCTTGACGCCCGCGGGCTGATTCTCAATGGCGTCAAATGACACCTCATGGCGCCCAATGGGTTGAAGGGCCTGCACGATGATCTTCTATTCCAACTGGCGTTCGCTGGCGGCCGACCGTGTGCGCGTGGCCTTGGCCCTCAACGGGGTTCCCCATGAAGTGAAGGTCATCGATATGTTGGGCGGCGAACACCTCAAGCCCGAATTTCGTGCGGTGAATCCGCAGGCGGTGTTGCCGGCGCTGCAGCTGGACGACGGCCGCGTGCTGTTCCAGTCCATGGCCATCGTGGAGTACCTCGATGAGATCGCGCCCACGCCGCCCCTGCTGCCCGCCGATGCGGCCGGCCGGGCCCGTGTGCGCGGGCTGGCGTTGATCCACGCGGCCGACACCCACCCGCTGCTGGTGCCCAAGGTGCGCACCCACCTGACCAAAGACCTGGGGTTGGGTGATGAGGCCTTGCAGAAATGGCTCTCACGGGCCCTGCACAGCGGGCTGGAAGCCATCGAGGCGCAGTTGGCTTCGTCCAAGGACACCGGCCCGTACTGCCACGGAGACCAGGTGACGCTGGCCGACATTTGCCTGGCCTCGCACCTGCTGGCCTTCATGTTCTTCAAGCTCGACGCGTCGGCCTATCCGACAGCTGTGGCCATCAACGAACGGCTGCAGGCGCTGCCGGCCTTTGCGGCGGCGCATCCGCTGAAGCAGCCGGGCGCGCCGGGCTGACCCGCCACGGGCCGGCCCCTTCCGTTCGGGGCGCTCAGCCGCGGTGGATCGGGTCTACCCAGCGCACCGCTTCGGGCTTCTCCACAGGCTCGATGTCCAAGTTCACCGCGGTGGCCTCGCCATCGCTGCGCACCAACACACATTCCAGCACCTCGGTGGGGCTGGCGTTGATTTCCTGGTGGGGCACGAAGGGCGGCACATAGATGAAGTCGCCAGGGCCGGCTTCGGCGGTGAACTCCAGGCGGTCGCCCCAGCGCATGCGGGCACGGCCCTTCACGACATAAATCACGCTTTCCAGCGGACCATGGTGGTGGGCGCCGGTCTTGGCGTCGGGGTGGATGTGCACCGTGCCCGCCCACAACTTCTGCGCACCGACGCGCGCGAAGTTGATGGCGGCCTTGCGGTCCATGCCTGGGGTCTGCGCAGTGTTGGGGTCGAGCTGGTCGCCCGGCACCACCCGCACCCCATCGTGCTTCCAGGCGGGTACATCCTCGGAATGGTCGTGGTGGTGCGACATGGAAACCCTGTGGTTCAGTTGGCAACCGAACCATTGTGCGGCATGCGCCGTGCCGCTGCAAAAACTCGCGCCGGGGCTTCGCTGAGGGAACTCCCGGGAGTGACGCGGAGTTCCAGCAAAGTTCAAGCCCTCAATACGGCATCACGTACCAAGGCTCGGGGCAGTTGGTGACGAAGGGGTAGTAGGCGCGGTAGGGTGCGCAGTAGTACTGCACGCGAGGCGGCACGGGCTGGGGCGGGGCCACCACCAACGGAGGAGCCACCGGGGCCGGCGTGAAATGGGAAGGCGCGGGGGGCGCCACGGGTACCACCACCGGATGGGCGGGCTGCGCGTGAGCAGAGTTGGCACCCACGATGGCCGCACCGATCAAGCCGCCCACGATGAGTGGGCCCCAGATGCCACCATGCCCGTGGCCACGGCTGTGGTGGCCGTGGTGGCCGCCGCGCTGGCCATGATGCCCATGGTGACCGTGTCCCCCATGGTGGCCATGCCCCCTGTAGGAATGTCCGCCATGTCCACCGCGGTCAGCATGGGCCGGCATGGCCGCGGCCAAGGCCGCCGAGGCCATCAGGGGAAGCGC
Source organism: Azohydromonas lata NBRC 102462 (assembly GCA_945878385.1). GTDB lineage: Bacteria > Pseudomonadota > Gammaproteobacteria > Burkholderiales > Burkholderiaceae_C > RFTU01. The sequence continues at coordinate 10,998 of CAMCTE010000042.1, forward strand.
AACCGCACGCATCAGGGCATTCATGGAAGTCTCCAACGATCTGTTGCGTTTCAACGCGTGTGGCGCTTGGCCGGTTGACAGCGGACTGGGCTACAGTGGCCCATGCTCGCCTATCGACACGCCTTTCATGCCGGCAACCATGGTGATGTGCTCAAACACCTCGTGCTGGGTGAAGTGCTGCGCCACATGGGCGAGAAGGACAAGCCCTACTCGGTGTTGGACACCCACGCCGGCGCGGGTGGCTACTCGCTGGAAGGCCGGTACGCCGGAAAAAAAGGCGAGTTCGAGGGCGGTGTGGCAGCGCTGTGGGACGACCCCGCCGGTTTGCCCGACGCGTTGGCGCGCTACCTCGAATTGGTGCGCGACTTCAATGGCGGTGCGGGCGCCAAGTTGCGGCAGTACCCCGGGTCTCCGGCCATCTCACAGGCCTTGATGCGCCATTCAGACCCCCTGCACGTGTATGAAATGCACCCCACGGACGAGCGCATCCTGCGCGCCTTCCTGGGCGGGCGGCCTCACACGCAGGTGCATTTGTCTGATGGTTTTGCCAGCTTGGTGCGCGAACTGCCACCACCTTCGCGGCGCGGTGTGGTGCTGATCGACCCCAGCTATGAACTCAAGCCCGATTACGGCAAGGTGGTGGCCGCCGTGCGCGAGGTGCTGACACGCTTTGCACAGGCGGTGGTGATCGTGTGGTACCCGCTGGTGCAACTGGTGGAGGCGGTGCAGTTGCCCAAACGGCTGCGCACCGCAGCAGCCGCCGCCCCCAAGGGTTGGCTGGATGCGCAGATCACGGTTCAGGCCGCCGACGAGCGGGGCTTCGGGATGATGGGCAGCGGCGTGTTCGTGATCAACCCGCCGCACCCGCTGCATGGCACGCTGCAGGAATGCCTGCCGGTGCTGGCGGAGCGCCTGTCCCAGATCGAGCGACCGAAGTGGTTGCTGGATGCGGGATTGAAGTAAAGCCCCCTGGGGCAACAGCCCTAACAGCCCTTACAGACCTAACAGCCCCAACAACCCCGCCGGCCCCGCCAACATTCGGCAGTCGATCAGCGGCGGCGGTTGGGTACACCGGCGGCCCATGGAGGGACTTCAGGCGCCTGCCGGCCACGCGCGGCTGGGCAATGAGGCGTGCACTTCGCGATAGCGGGCCAGCGAAAGCCCGCGCGGCTCCACCGCAGGGCGCCGGCCCATCATCAGGTCCGTCAGCACGCGGGCCGAGCCGCAGGCCATGGTCCAGCCCAAGGTACCGTGGCCCGTGTTCAGGAACAAGCGCGGTTGCGCGGTGGCGCACACCAGCGGCGTGCCGTCGGGTGTCATCGGCCGCAGGCCGCACCAAGGTTGGGCCTGGGTCAGGTCGCCACCGGGGAAGAGGTCCTTCACCACATGGGCCAGAGTAGCCAGGCGCCGGGGCCGCAAAGCGTGGTCGAAGCCGGCCAGTTCCGCCATGCCGCCCACGCGAATCCGCTGATCGAACCGCGTGATGGCCACCTTGTAGGTTTCATCGAGCACGGTGGACACCGGCGCGCGGGCTTCGTCCACCAGGGGCAGGGTCAGCGAATAGCCCTTGACCGGGTACACCGGAATGTCGATGCCCAGGGGCTTGAGCAGGTTGCGGCTGTAGGAACCGGCGGCCAGCACCACACGGTCGGCGCTCAGCACCTCGCCAACTTGACCATCTGTGCCCTTCAGCACCACGCCGGACACCTGCCCGCGCACGGTCAGCCACTGTTGCACGGTTTCGCCCATGCGGAACTGCACGCCCAGGGCCTGCGCATGGCGGGCCAGTTCGCGGGTGAAGCGGTGGCAATCACCGGTTTCGTCGCCGGGCAGGCGCAGGCCACCGCTCAGGCGGTGTTGTGCATGGGCCAAGCCGGGTTCAGCGCGGGCGAGTTCTTCACGCTGCAGCAGCTCATAGGGCACGCCGGCTTCACGCAGGACGGCGATGTCGCGCTGGGCGCCCACCAACTGCGCTTCGGTGCGGAACAACTGAAGTGTGCCGAGACTGCGCCCTTCGTAGGGCAATTCGATTTCCTGGCGCAGGGCGCGCAGTTGGTCTCGGCTGTATTCGGCCAAAGCCACCATGCGGCCCTTGTTCTGGGCATAGCGGTCCTGGGTGCAGTTGCGCAGCATCTGCGCCAGCCACTGGAATTGGAAAACTGAGCCGTCGGGACGAATCGACAGGGGCGCGTGCTGCTGAAACAGCCACTTCAGGGCTTTCAGCGGCACACCGGGCGCGGCCCAGGGGGCTGCATAACCGGGGGAAATTTGGCCGGCGTTGGCGAAGCTGGTTTCCATCGCCACATCGGGTTGGCGATCGATCAAGGTGACCTTGGCGCCTTCGCGGGCGAGTTGATAAGCCGTGGTCACGCCCACAACGCCGCCGCCCAGAACCAACACATCCATTTCGCTTCCTCCGCTGGTGGGCAGGGTGCCAACCGTCGAATGGTGGTTCTGCCTTTGGAATGCAGAAGTCTATGGATCTTATGCAGCAGACTTTTTTGAGTTTTTTATCTTTCTCAGTGAAAATCTCTGCCAAAGGAGCTGGATGTGAGTTCAGACGACACACACACCGAACTGGACCGCCTGGACTTGAAGATCCTGAATGTGCTGCAGCGCCGCGGGCGCATCTCCATGACCGATCTGGGGCAGGAAATCGGCCTGTCCACCTCGCCGGTGGCCGAGCGGGTGAAGCGTTTGGAACGGCGCGGGGTGATCACCGGCTACCACGCCCGCGTGAACCCCGCGGCGCTGGGACGCACCCTGCTGGTGTTCGTGGAAATCACGCTCAGCAGCAAATCGCCGCAGGTGTTCGAGAAGGTCAAACGCGAACTGCAGCACATGCCGGCGGTGCTGGAGTGCCACCTGGTGAGCGGCAGTTTTGACTACCTGGTGAAGGCGCGGCTGGGCGAGATGGCACAGTACCGCGAATTGCTGGGCAGCATCCTCAAGCGCATCCCCGTGCCCTCCACCTCCAACAGCTATGTGGTGATGGAGGAGATCAAAGAGACGACGGTGTTGGAGACTTGAATTCCCCGCGATCGGTCCGCCGCAAATTGCGCCGCAAACGCAGCAAAGCGCCCCTCGTCCAACGCCTGGCGCACCTCGCGCATCAGGTTCAGGTAATAGTGCAGGTTGTGGATGCTGGCCAGCATGGGGCCGAGCATTTCGCCGCAGCGGTCCAAGTGGTGCAGGTAGGCGCGGCTGAAGGCGCCGCTGACCGTGCCATCTTCGCGCGTGATGCCCTTGCAGGTGTAGCAGGTGCAGGTGGGGTCCAGCGGCCGTTCGTCGGTCTTGTGGCGCGCGTTGCGGATCTTCAGGTCACCGAAGCGGGTGAACAGATGCCCGTTGCGCGCATTGCGGGTGGGCATCACACAGTCGAACAGATCCACGCCGTGCTGCACACCGTAGACCAGGTCTTCTGGCGTGCCCACGCCCATCAGGTAACGGGGCTTGTGCGCCGGCAGGCGGTGCGGCGTGTGCGCGGTCAGGCGCAGCATGTCTTCCTTGGGTTCGCCCACCGACACCCCGCCCACCGCATAGCCCGGCAGGTTCAGCTCCACCAACTGCTCCAGCGATTCCTGGCGCAGGCTCTCGTACATGCCGCCCTGCACGATGCCGAAGAGGGCGTTGGGGTTCTCCAGGCGCGCGAATTCGGCTTGACAGCGTTTGGCCCAACGCAGACTCAACTCCATCGACGCGCGCGCCTGCGCTTCGGTGGTGAGCACGCCGGCGGTCTGGTAGGGCGTGCATTCGTCGAATTGCATGACGATGTCGGAATTGAGCACCGTCTGGATCTGCATGCTCACCTCAGGTGTGAGGAAGAGCTTGTCACCGGTGACCGGCGAAGCGAAGCGCACGCCTTCCTCGGTGATCTTGCGGCCCTTGCCGTCTTCGCCTGAGAGGCTCCACACCTGAAAGCCACCGCTGTCGGTGAGGATGGGTTTGTTCCAGCGCTCAAAGCCATGCAGCCCACCAAACTGCTTCAGGATGTCCAGGCCCGGGCGCAACCACAGGTGAAAGGTGTTGCCCAGGATGATCTGCGCGCCCATCTCTTCCAAACTGCGTGGCATCACGCCCTTGACCGTGCCGTAGGTGCCCACCGGCATGAAGATGGGCGTTTGCACCACGCCGTGGTTGAGCGTGAGGCGGCCCCGGCGGGCGTGGCCCTCGGTGCGCAGAAGTTCGAAGTTCAGCATGATCGGGTGAGCAGCATGGCGTCGCCATAGCTGAAGAAACGGTAGCGCGCCTCGATGGCGTGGCGGTACAAG
>CAMCTE010000043.1 GCA_945878385.1 Azohydromonas lata NBRC 102462
GCCACCGCTGCGCAGACGCAGGGCCTGGCGCCTTCGCAGGCGCGCTATGTGCGGTGCCGACACACCGATGCGCCGCGGGCGCTGTGGATGATGCCGGTGCTGCAGGCCGTGGGCATTCCCACCCCCAACGCACTGACGCTCTCGGCCGAGGCGGTGGCAGCACTGTCCAGCGCTCAAAGCGTGTGCGCGATGCCCCTGGCCGTTTGTGCTGCGCCAGGATCAACGCAAGCGCAAGGCTGGGGCCTGACCGTTGGGCGCCGCATGACATCGGTGGACAAGCCGGCGGCAGGCTACGGCAGCGGCAACTTCGGTTGGGCCGACTTCAGCCCACCCAACGGCGGAGCCTCAGAACTGGCGGCCCTGCTCGAAGGCCAAGGCGCTTGCGGTGTGCGGCGCGGCCAAACCATCGGTCAACCCGGTCAGGCCACTTCAATCGGAAGGTCCTGGAACACCCGCTTCGGCCTGTACACCAATGCGAACGACGCACGACAGGCGCCACCGGACTACACCGGATGGGGCTATTCCAGCGGCCACAACAACCTGGCCGACTACTTGGCGCGGCGAACGGCCCGCGCGGCCTTCCAAGGACAAACCGGCGGCGGTGTGGTGGCGCTGAGCAGTGCCCAACATGCGCAGTGGGGTGGCCAACGGCGCCTGGTGACGGTACCCGTGGTGGATTGCTCGGTTTGGAACGGCGGGAAGGGCAGCGCCACACCGGCGGTGCTGGACTGGGCCTGCGTGCTGATGCTGGCGCCGGTGAAGACCGGCAGCCGCCCGAGTGGGGCCGGGGTGTCGAACAGCTTAGACGTGGAATATCTGGGCCGCGCGGGCGACCCCGGAGCACCGTGCGCCACCAACGGCGCGGTAGGCGGCGACACCGGGCGCCTGGTGCCGGGTTTGGTGCAATGAGCCCCACACGCATGAAGCCACCAAGCCCAGTGGCCCCACGCGCTGGGCGCAGGCGCCGCACCACCGGCGCACACGCCGTCGCTTCAGGCCTGGCCGCGCTGGAACTCGCCTTCGTGCTGCCCGCGCTGGTGGCCGTACCCGCTGCGGCCTGGGACCTGGGCCGCGCGGTGCAACAGATGGAGCGCATGCACCACAGCGTACGCGCGGCGGTGCGCCACTTGGCCACCGGTGATGCGGCAGACCCCACCCGGCAGGACGAGGCGCGGCGCCTGGCGGTGTATGGCCGCGTACAGGGCGCTTCGGAGCCCATCGTGCCGGGGCTGCAATCCTCCATGGTCACCATCCTGGAGCCAACTTCTTCACCGGGCTTGCGCAGGGTGAACAGCGCCGCCGGCCCGGTGTCGCTGGTGACGGTACAGATCAACGGTGTGCGGTTCCAGCCGCTGCTGTTGCCCCCCGCATGGTCGTTCAACTTTCGCCCGATCGGCCTGACCCTGGCCTACCGTTTCATTTGAGGCCCACTCCATGCCCGCACCACTGACCAAGCGCCGCACACCCAAGGCCCGAACGCAGGCAGGGGCCACCGCCGTGGAATTTGCCATGGTACTCGGGCTGCTGTTGACGCTGGTGTTGGGCGTGATGGACCTGGGGCGCTGGCTGGCTGCGGCGGCTTCGCTGCACGAGGCTGCCCGAACCGGCGCCCGCCTGGCCGTGGTGTGCGACCTGGACGACCCACAGGTGAGCAGCCGCGCCTTGGCGCGACTGGTGGGATTGAACGCGCTGGCCCAAGCACCGGCAATGACCATCTCGCGCGAACCCGCCGGATGTACCACCGCCACCTGCGAACGCCTGCGAGTGGCCCTCAGCGGCGCGGCCATGCAAGGCGCAATGCCCTGGTGGGGCAGCGGCCTGCCGCTGCCGACGGCCCAAGTGGAACTGCCGCGCGAAAGCCTGGCCAGCCGAATCGATGGAAGGAACAACCCCCAATGCCTATGAACGACAACGCGCACACCCTGGGCCTGATGGGCGCCAAAGGAGGAGTGGGCACCACGGTGCTGGCCACCAGCCTGGCCTGGGCACTGGCACAGCGCGGCCTGCGCGTGGTGATGCTGGACCTGGACCGCCACAACGGACAAGCCGCGCTGCACCTTTGTGAACGCAATGCAGGCCCCACCCTGCGTGAGGCGCTGCAAGCGGCCCAGCGGATGGACGACACCCTGCTGGACACCCTGCTCACGCCTTGCGCCAACGGCCTGCGCCTGTTGCCGGCGCCGCGCGCCTGGGTGCCGGCCAGCGCCGAACCCACAGCCGACGGCGCACAGCTTCTGCGCTTGGTGCAAGTGGCTGCACAGTTGGCCGATTGCGTACTGCTGGACCTGCCGGCCGCAGCCATGGCCAACGAGGCCTACCTGCCGCTGTTGCGCACCATCGACGAAGTGGCATTGGTGAGCGAACCGACGCTGCCGGCCACCTTCAATGCGCGCCGGGCCTGGCAGTGGCTGCAGGACGAGCGGCATGACACGCATGGCCTCGAGCAGGCCGGCTGCACCTTCGCACTGAACAAGGTGCAGCGCCAGCACGCCTTGTCGCCTGAACAGGTGTGGCGCACCCTGGGCTTGGAGGCCGCGACGCCCGACCGCCGAGAACTGCCACGCAGCGACGCCGCGGTGGCATCGGCCACCTACCAAGGGCAGGCCCTGGGCGCACTGGACGGGCGCGAACCCCTGGCCCGTGCGGTGGGGCAGTGGGCCGATGCACTGGCCGCACGGTGGGCCTCATGAGCAGCTTGAGCTATTCCCAACTGCGCCGGGAGCTGTACCAGCGGGTGATCGACCGGGTGGACTTGGAGGCCCTGCGCGCGCTGGACGCCACCCGGCTGCGCTGCGAGCTTCGCCGCCTGACGCAGCGCCTGCTCGAAGACGGGGGCCTGCCGTTCAATGCCACCGAGCGCATTCAGGTGGTGGACGACATCGAGCACGAGGTGATGGGACTGGGCCCGCTGGAGCCCTTGCTGCAAGACGATGAGGTGAGCGATATTTTGGTCAATGGGCCACAGCAGATATGGGTAGAACGCCACGGCCGCTTACAGCCCGCGCCGGTGCGCTTCGATGACGAGCCGCACCTGCGCCGCACGATTGACCGCGTGGTGGCGCGCGTCGGGCGGCGGGTGGACGACCAAAGCCCCATGGTGGACGCCCGGCTGCCCGATGGTTCGCGCTTCAATGCCATCATCGCGCCCCTGGCCCTGGACGGTTCGGCCGTGTCGATCCGCAAGTTTTCGCGGCAAGCCCTGACGCTGCAACGGCTGATCGATCTGGACTCCATCACCGCCGACATGGGCCTGTTGGTGCAGGCCCTGGTGCGGGCCAAGCTCAATGTGCTGATCTCCGGCGGCACCGGCAGCGGCAAGACCACCCTGCTGAACATCCTGTCGGCGGCCATTCCCGCGGCCGAGCGGGTGGTGACCATCGAGGACGCGGCCGAGCTGCGCCTTCAACAGCCCCATGTGGTGCGCCTGGAAACCCGACCGCCCAACACCGAGGGCGCCGGGGAAGTGTCTCAACGCGCCCTGGTGCGCAACGCCCTGCGCATGCGACCGGACCGCATCATCCTGGGCGAGGTCCGTGGTGCGGAGGCCTTCGACATGCTGCAGGCCATGAATACCGGCCACGAAGGGTCGATGGCCACGGTGCATGCCAACAGCGCCCGCGACGCCTTGCTGCGGGTGGAAAACATGGTGGGCATGGGGCCCGACGGCCTGAGTTCGCGGGTGGCGCGTCAGCTCATCGCCTCGGCCATTTCGGTGGTGCTGCAGGTGCAGCGGCTGACCGACGGCTCGCGCCGTCTGGTCTGCATTTCCGAAGTCACCGGGCTGGAGGGCGACACGCTGCTGATGCAGGACCTGCAGGTGTTTGAGCCCACCGGGGTGGACACGCAAGGCCGCGTGCAAGGGCACTTTCGCGCCACTGGCGTGCGGCCTCAACTGGAGCTGCGCCTGCGCGCGTTGGGCATCCACCTGCCCAGCACGATGTTTGAACCCAACCGCCGCATCGTCTGACCATGAACACCACCTCCACGATGGACGCGATGCAATGGGCACTCATGGCGGCCGCCTTCCTGGCCGCCGCTTTGGGCGTGGAAGGCCTGGTGCTGTTGTGGCACCAGACACGAAGCCCGGCCGTGCAGCGGCTGCAACGGCGGCTGCAGGATTGGTTTCCGCAAGCGCAGGCCCAACCCGACCCCTGGTGGCAGCACACCATGGAAGCCTTGCGCGCACGGCTGCACTACCGTCGGACCCGCGTGCGGGATATGGTGCTGCAACTGCCCGATGCGCTGGACCTGATGTCGCGCGCCATGCGCAGTGGACATGCGTTTACAACCGCCTTGCAGATGGTGGCCGAGGAAGGCCCCCAGCCTTTGGCCAGTGAATTTGCCATCGTGTCCGAACAACTGGCCCTGGGCGGCGACCCGGATGAGGCCTTCGAAGCCCTGGCGCAGCGCGTGCCGGTGGACGAGGTGCGCTTCTTCGTGATGGCCGTGCGGCTGCAGCGACAAACGGGGGGGCAACTGGCCGAAGTGCTGGGCAACATCGCCGAGTTGGTGCGCCAGCGCCTGCAACTGTTGGACAAGGTGCGCGTGCTCACGGCCGAAGGTCGGTTGTCGGCCAAGGTACTGGCGGCATTGCCGCCTGTGACGGCCGGCGCCCTGATGCTGGTGCGTCCGCAGTTCATCGCCGTGTTGTGGACCGACCCGACGGGCCAGCGCCTGCTGCAGGCCAGCGGCGTGATGATGGTGCTGGGCAGCCTGTGGTTGTGGCACCTGACCCGCATCCGTGTTTGACGCATATCCCGCGTTGACGCACTTCCAAAGGGCAGCCATGACACAAGACACCACCCATCTGGACGCATTGCAGGCACCGGCCTGGCAGCGCTTGGTTGAGCCGCTGGCCCGCCTGGGGGCGCCGGCCGCCGAACAGGCGCCGCCGGGTGCAGACAGCCGATCGGGTTCCTATGACGATGCGCAAACCGACGCGGGCCTGTTCGTGCCGGCGGCCCACCGCCAACGCTTCATGCACGCCGGGCTGCGCCAACGCGGAGCACCGGTGGCCTTCTACGCAACCAAGGTGGCCCTGGCACTGGGCCTGCCGCTGCTGGCCTGGCTGGGAATGGGCCTGGCGGCCAAGGCGGTGACGGGCACCCAGGGCGCCGCGCTGCTCCTGTTCAGCGCACTGGTGGGCTTGCAACTGCCCGGCCTGTGGCTCAACCGCCGCATCGCCAGGCGCCAGCGTGAACTGTTTGAAGCCTTCCCGGATGCCATCGACCTGATGATCGTGTGCATGGAAGCCGGCCTGGGGGTGGACGCCGCGCTGGAACGCACCGGCCGGGACATGGCCCTTCGCAGCCCGGCCCTGGCCGATGAGCTGGCGCTGTTGGGAGCCGAACTGCGCTTGGGTGTGGCCCGCCCCGTGGCGCTGCGGCACTTGGCCGACCGCACGGGCGTGGAAGAAATTCGCGCCTTTTCCACCATGCTGGTGCACACCGAACGGTTGGGCACTGGCGTGGCCGAATCCTTGCGTGTGCATGCCCATGCCCTGCGCCAGCGCCGGCAGCGACGCGCTGAGGAAGAGGCGGCCAAGCTGCCGGTGAAGCTGCTGTTCCCCCTGATCTTCATGCTGTTCCCGGCGCTGTTGGTGGTGCTCATGGGGCCCGCGGTGATCAGCGTGTTGCGGCAACTGGCACCGATGGCCGCAGGGTCCCCCTGAGGAGCGGAGAACCGGTCAGCACACACCTGGCGAGTTAAGCTCGCCTGGATGAGCAAGTCTTCCCCTGATTCCGGCGCCAGCGCGCGCAGCACCCTGCGCGAACGCAACATTCCTTCTGCACAACAGGAAGTGCAGGCCGCGCGGCCGGTCACGCCCTACGACGGCCCTGGCAGCGCCTACAAGCTGGCCTTCACCGACACCGAGTTCCTGCTGCGCGAAGAGCTGCGCCCGGTGCGCATGCAGTTGGAACTGCTCAAGCCCGAGCTGGTTCAGCAAGAGCAGGGCGTGCAGGCCACGGTGGTGATTCAGGGCTCCGCCCGCATCCCCACCCCCGAAGACGCCCGCGAGCGCCTGGCGCTGGCGCAGCGTGGTGGAGACACCGCCGCCGTACGCCGTGCGGAACAAGCCGTGGCCATGAGCCGCTACTACGAGGAAGCCCGGCGCCTGGCGGCGATCGTGACCGAGCGCAGCCGCAGCCTGAAGACGCCTTTGCATGTGGTCACCGGCGGCGGGCCGGGCATCATGGAAGCGGGCAACCGGGGAGCGCACGAAGTGGGTGGGCCCAGCATCGGCCTGAACATCGTGCTGCCGCACGAGCAGGCGCCCAACCCTTACATCACGCCCGAGTTGTGCTTCCAGTTCCACTACTTCGCCCTGCGCAAGATGCACTTTGTGATGCGCAGTGTGGCGGTGGTGTGCTTTCCCGGCGGCTTCGGCACGCTGGACGAACTGTTCGAAACGCTGACCCTGATGCAAACCGGCAAGAGCCGGCGGCGCCCGGTGCTGCTGGTGGGCCGTGCCTTCTGGGAAAAGCTCATCGACCTGCAGCACCTGGTGGACACCGGCATGATCGGCCCCGACGATGTGCACCTCATCCAATACGCCGAAACCGCTGAAGAGGTGTGGGACCGATTGAACGAACACTACGGCTTCGAGACGGCCACCCCCGCCGACGCCGGGGCGGGCGCGCACGAGGAAGATGTGTAGCCGGATGCACTGACCGGCCGGGCAGGCCTGGACAGTGCTCCTTCAGGCCATCATTTGGCCACCTTCAGGCCTTCATCAGATTCTGACAAGTCTGCCGTTGGCCGTCTGCGGCCGGCACACCTGCGCACACACCGGTGAGCTGCTGCTGCAGCCGCTGCAGCACGGCGGCCTGCGCCGGCCCCTTGTTCCATTCCTTGAGCTTGGCGGCCACCCGCTGCAGCGAACGCGCACTGCGCTCGTGGAAGGAAGCGTTGTCTTGCGCGGCTTCCTTGAAGAGCTGTGCGGCCACCGCCTCGATGCGCGCCGCATCTTGTGGGGCCAGGTCCACCAAGGCGTTGAAGTAACCCGCGCCCCATTGCAGCCGTGTGGCCGGGCCCACGCTCTTGTCGAAAGACTCCTGGTACCACTTGAGCGCGTCGGCCGTGCGGCCCTGCTTGCGGGCGTTCGAGCCCAACTGGCTCATCAGGTAGTAGGGCGAATGGCTGCGCGCCAAGTTCGTCTTGAGCAGCGCATCGCTGTCTTCCCAAAGCCCCGCCTGGCCCAACAGGTAGGCGGTGGAGGTGATCACGGCCTGGCGCTCGTAGCCGTCGGTGATCTCGCGGTCCATGCGCTGCGCGTGTTCGCGGGCGGCTTGCGTCAAGGCCTCCGAGATGCGGGGCTTGAGCGTGTCCTTGCCCTGGCCCAAACGTGCCAGCGCGATGCGCTCGATGACCACCTGCGTGCGGTCGCCGCGTGAAAGCGAAGCATCGGTCTGCACGCGCACCAGTGCGGTGTCCATGCGTTGCACCAGGGCTGCACGGTCGGGCGAACCGTCTTCACTGAGTACCTGCACCATCTTGGCGCCGCCGCCGGTCAGCACATCCAGATGCAGCTTGGTGGCCGCCGGGTCGGACAGCACGCCGTGCACCAATTCGCGCAGCATGGCGTCGGGCTTGATGCCCTTGCCGTCGTCGCTGGCAGCCAGGGCCTTGAGCCACAGGCGCATGGCCATTTCCGCGTGAACCTTCACCGCCCCTGCAGCGGCCCCCGCTGACGAGCCCTGCGGCACCTTGGCGGCCAACTCGGCCAGCAGGTGCGGGCGGTCGGCCGGGCCCACCAGCTGCGATTCATCCGTTTCCCAGGAGTAGTAGGCCAAGGTGCGCCACTCATTGGTGCTCAGGGCCTTGCCGCTGCGCGCATCGGCCAGCACCTGCTGGATGGGCCGCCCGCCGGACAGGCCCGATCGCAGCACCGCCATCACCTGTTGCGCATCGGCCTCGCCGGGCAGGCGGGTAATTTCCGCGCCCTGGGGGTTCATCAGGATGACGGTGGGGTAGCCGCGCACTTTGAAGCGGGCACCCAGCTTCTGCGCGCCCGGGCGGTCGCCATCCACATGCACGGCCACGAAATCGCGCGCCTGAATGGCGAAATCCTGCGTGTTGAAGAAGGTGGCCTTCAATTGGTTGCAGGGCGGGCACCAGGTGGCTCCCCAGTACAGCAGCACCGGCTTGTTCTGGGCCTTGGCCTGGGCGAAGGCGCGGTCGATGTCCGCCTCCTGCCCCGCCGCCAACCAGGTGATGTTCTTGGAGGGCGGGTTGATGGGCGGCGTGGGCGGTGTGTTGGCTTGCGCCGTTAAGGTGGCACCGGCCAGCAGCAAAGCGGCCCCAAGGGCGCGCAGGGGGAAGGTGTGCGTCATGCCCGCAAGAATGCCACAGCCGAACGGGCCATGCGAACCCTTTGAAAGCAGTCCCGCCGCGCTGCGCCTACAGTTCTGCCATGGACACGAACACCCTGCAGCGCCCACGCGCCATCGAGGCCCTGGTGGCCGGCACCCCCACCTCCGACGGCGCGGGCGTCAAGCTCAGCCGCGTGCTCACCCAGCAGTGGCAGCGCCGGCTGGACCCCTTCCTGATGCTGGACCACTTCGGCAGCGATTCGCCCGACGACTACATCGCGGGCTTCCCCGACCACCCGCACCGCGGTTTCGAAACCGTGACCATCATGCTGCAGGGCCGCATGCGCCACCGCGACAGCGGCGGGCACGAGGGTCTGATCACCGACGGTGGCGTGCAGTGGATGACTGCGGCCAGCGGGCTGATCCACAGCGAAACGCCGGAGCAGTCCGAGGGGCGCATGGACGGGTTCCAGCTGTGGCTGAACCTGCACAGCAGCGACAAGATGGGACCCATCGGCTACCGCGACATCCAAGACACCGAAATTCCCCGCTGGCAGGGTGAAGGCGCCTCGGTTCGCGTGATCGCCGGGCAATGCCACGGCGTTCAGGGCGCCATGCAGCGCCCCAAGACCGAGCCGGTGGTGCTGGACATCACGCTGCAGCCCCAGGTGCGCTTCGAACAGGCGCTGCCCTCTGCGATGAATGCCTTCCTGTACCTGCACACCGGCAGCGTGGTGGTACAGGGCAAGGAAGCGCGGGCGCGGCAGATGGCGGTGCTGACCAACCCCGCCGACAGTGACGGCCTGGCGCTGAGCGCCGGGGCGCAGGGCGCGCGCCTGCTGCTGATCGCCGGTGTACCGCTGAAGGAGCCGATCGCGCAGTACGGGCCCTTCGTGATGAACAGCCGCGAGGAACTGATGCAGGCCGTGGAGGATTACCAGGCTGGGCGTTTGGGGACCATCAGCACAACAGCCTAGATGCCGATACTGGGGGAATGAACCACACTCCCCAAGCGAGACCGCGCGTGCTGTGCATCGACGACAGCCTGCTGATCCGCAAGACGATTGCCATGACCCTGGGCGCAGGGGTGGAACTGCTGAGCGCGGCCACCGCGCGCGAGGGGCTGGTGATGGCCGACCAGCAGCAACCGCTGTTGATCATCACCGACATCCACATGCCGGGCATGGACGGCTTCGAGATGCTGGCTGAACTCAAGGCCAACCCGCGCACGGCCCACATCCCCGTGGTGGCGCTGACCTCGGCTTCGGGCGTGGCGCAGAAGGAGCGGGGCCTGCAGGCGGGCTTCGTGGAATACGTGCCCAAGACGGCCGACCTCAGCGCGCTGATGCGCCTGGTGGCGCACTACTCGCGCGCGGCGGCTTCAGCCGGGTGAACCCGGCCCCGATCAAGCCGCCCCGCCGAACGGCCGCACGCCGATGAGTGCCGCATGCGCCCAGAAGGCGAATGCGGCCCAGGCCACAGCACCACCCACCACGCACAGCACCAGGGCCATGGGGCGCGTGGCCACTGCTGCAGGCGGCTGGGCACGGTCGCGCGCGCGGGCGGCGCGGAACACGAGCACCGCCCACACCAGGAAGCCGCCGAACAGCAGCACATCGGCCAGATTGCCGTTGGACAGCAGGTGCGCCAGGGCCCAGGTTTTGACGGCCAGCGTCATGGGGTGGCCCAGGCGGGCCTTGATGGCATTGCCCGGCACATAAGCCGCAGCCAGCAGGACGAAGGCCAAAAGCGTGAGCAGCGAAGCGGCGTGGCGCATGCCCAGCGGTGGCACCCACAACACCACCGGTTCCAGCCGCGCGGCGCCGTAGCCCTTGATCAGCAGCACAAAGCCCAGCAGCGACACCACCGAATACACGCCCTTCCAGGCCAGAGGGCCGAAGCGGTCGATGAAGGCCTGGCGGGGGCCATTGGCAAAAACGCGCGCGCTGTGGATGCCCAGGAAGAGAACGAGGCCGAGGATGAGGAGGTTCATGTGGGGTTTGGAGTGATGGGCAGGCGCTGAAGAGGCCTACTTGGTCTGGGACGCGCTGAACACAAGGACATTGCTCACCGGCAGATGGGTCAGCCCGGTGAGCAGGTCCACACGCACCGGCACCGCGTTGAGCTTTTCAATCACATCCAGCCCAGAAATGACCGAGCCGAAGACCGCATAGCCCGGATCGGCCTCGCTTTTGTAGTCCAGCGCCGGGTTGTCAACGGTGTTGATATAGAACTGCGAAGTGGCCGAGTTCGGGTCGGACGTACGCGCCATGGCGATGGTGCCCTTGGTGTTGCGAAGCCCGTTCTTGGATTCCAGCACGATGGACGGCGAGGTGGGCGGCTTGATCACAGGGCCGGCCGTGTAGCCGCCGCCCTGAACCACGAAGTCCTTGACCACGCGGTGAAAGATGGTCAGGCGATAGAAGCCTGCATTCACATAGTCCAGAAAATTGTTGACGCTGACGGGCGCCAGCTGCGGGTCCAGCTTCACCGTGAAGCTGGACAGGGTGGTGGGGTTGGCGGTGTCCGCCCCCTGAAGCAGCATCGTCACTTCCGGCTCGGGCACCGTCACCTGCAGGCGCGCCAATTCCAGCGAACCCGAGTTGTAGGCGCGGATGGTGAGGTTGCCCAGGGCCGTCACGCGGCAAGTGAAACGGCGGGTGAAGGCATCACCACCGGCGGCCTCCGTCACGGCGCCGCAGCCTGAATCCACCGTCACGCGCACGCCCTTGTCCAGTCCGGTACCCGCCACCGCCACCGACATCGTGCGGCCATAGGATACGGTGGTGGCGTTCATCGTGTTGACGAAGATGCCGCCGTTGTCAAAGCTGCCGCCCCCACCGCCGCCGCCACAGGCGGCCATGATGAAGGCAAGCGGCGCCAGCACAAGGCTGAGGCGAAGGGAGCGGAACGCGGTGGTCATGGAGCGTGCGGCTGGCAAGGCATTGAAACAACCCCCGATCTTATCGGGCAGGCCGTGCCAGTCGCCGATTGCACCCTCTAGCGGGGGGGCTGACTCAAGCCGTCATGAGGTTGGGCCGGCCCCGACTTGGGCCCTCGGAACAGGCCCTCGGAACAGGCCCCCCGACAAGGCCCCCCGACGATGCCCCTACTGGGGATGAACCTTCAGGATGCCGCGCTGTTGCTGCAAGGTGTGATTGAGCAGGCTCACCGCCGCATGGATGGCGCTGATGGTGGGCGTGGCCACACCGGTGATGCGGCCCAGTTCCACCACGCTGCCCACCAGGGCATCCAGCTCCAGCGCGCGGCCATGCTCCACGTCCTGCAGCATGGAAGTCTTGTGCGCGCCCACGGCCTGCGCGCCGGCGATGCGCTGCTCCAGGCTCACCTTGAACTGAACGACCAGCTTTTCGCCGATGGCCTGTGCCTCGCGCATCATATTGGCGGCCAACTCACGCGAAGCGGGGTAGCTGCAGATGCCTTCCAGCGTGGCATGGGTGAGCGCACTGATGGGGTTGAAGCTGAGGTTGCCCCACAACTTCACCCAGATCTCGCTGCGGATGTCTTTGCTCACCGGGGCCTTGAAGCCCGACTCCATCATCGCCTTGCTCAGGGCCTCGATGCGCGGGCTGCGCGAACCATCGGGCTCACCCAATGTGAAGCGGTTGCCCTCGATCACCTTCACCAGGCCCGGCTCCACCAATTCGGCCGCGGGGTACACCACGCTGCCGATCACGCGCTCGGGTTCGATGTGCTGGGCCAACAAGCCGCCAGGGTCCACCGATTCCAACATGCGGCCCTCGTATTCGCCGCCCAGCTTGTGGAAGTACCACCAGGGCACGCCATTGATCATGGTCACGACCATGGTTTCGGGGCCGAACAGGGCGCGCAGGCCGGGCAGCAGGTCTTTGACCTGGTGGGCCTTCACTGTGAGCAGCACCGCATCCTGCGGGCCGGCTTCGGCCATGTCCTGCACCGCGCGGGCGGTGGGGGCGTGCAGGGCGCCGCCGTCTTCAAGCACCAGGCGAAAGCCGTTGGCGCGGATGGCTTCGAGGTTGCGGTTGCGGGCGATGAAGGTGACGTCGTGGCCGGCGTGGGCCAGACGGGCACCCAAATAACCGCCGATGGCACCGGCTCCGACGATGGCGAATTTCATGAGATGTAAGGGAAGTGGTTGGGGGAGTCGTTCGAAATAGAAAGGGGCCGCTTGCAGCAGCCCCCGCACACTTCCATCAAGCTTCAGGCCGGCCGCACCGGCGTTCCGGACAGCTTGCCCTTCAGCGTACCCCACAGCGGCCACACCAACATCACCAAGGCCAGGGCGCTGACGCCGCCCACCAGGGCGTTGCTCCAGAAGATGGACACGCTGCCGTCGCTCAGCAGCATGGCCTGGCGGAAGCTGCTCTCCGCACCCTTGCCCAGCACCAAGGCCAGCACCAGCGGCGCCAGCGGGTACTTGAGCTTCTTGAACAAGTAGCCGAACACGCCGAAGACCATCATCATGATCACATCGAACATCGAACTGTTCACCGTGTAGGCGCCAATGGCGCAGATGACGATGATGACCGGCGCGATGATGGAGAACGGGATGCGCAGGATGGCCGCCCACCAGGGCACGGTGGTCAACACCACGATCAGGCCCACCACATTGCCCAGGTACATGGAGGCGATCAAGCCCCACACGAAGTCCTTCTGTTCAACGAACAGCATGGGCCCGGGCTGCAGGCCCCAGATCAACAGTCCGCCCAGCAGCACCGCCGCCGTGGGAGAGCCCGGCACGCCCAGCGTGAGCATGGGCAGCAGGGCCGAAGTGCCCGCCGCGTGCGCGGCCGTCTCGGGCGCCACCACGCCGGCCACATGGCCCTTGCCGAAGCTGTCCGGGTCCTTGTTCATGCGACGCGCCACCCCGTATGCCATGAAGGAGGCAGGCGTGGCACCACCGGGGGTGATGCCCATCCAGCAACCGATGGCGGTGGAGCGCAGAAAGGTCATCCAGTAGGCCGGCAGGCTCTTCCAGGTTTCCCACACGGTGCCCAGCGTGATGCGCGCGCTCTTGCCTTTGAAGGCCAGGCCCTCTTCCATGGTCAGCAGAATCTCGCCGATGCCGAACAGGCCGATCACCGCGATCAGGAAATCAAAGCCGTTGAGCAGTTCGGTGGAGCCGAAGGTCAGGCGCAGTTGGCCGGTGACCGTGTCCAGGCCCACGCAGGCCAGGGCAAAGCCCAGCATCATCGCGGCAATCACCTTGGCCGGTGGTTCCTTGCTCATGCCCACAAAGCTGCAGAAGGTGAGCAGGTAGACCGAGAAGAATTCGGCCGGCCCGAACTTCAGCGCGAACTTGGCCAGCACGGGCGCCAGGAAGGTGATCACCATCACGGCGAACAGCGCGCCCACGAATGAAGAAGTGAAGGCGGCGGTGAGGGCCTGTGCGGCCTTGCCCTGCTGCGCCATGGGGTAGCCGTCGAAGGTGGTGGCCACGCTCCACGGTTCGCCCGGAATGTTGAACAGGATGGAGGTGATGGCCCCGCCGAACAGCGCGCCCCAGTAGATGCAGCTCAGCATGATGATCGCCGAGGTGGGGTTCATGCTGAAGGTCAGCGGCAGCAGGATGGCGATGCCATTGGCGCCGCCCAAGCCCGGCAGCACGCCGATGAGCACCCCCAGGATGATGCCCACCAGCATGAACACCACGTTCTGCGGCGACAGCGCCACCGCAAAGCCGTTCATCAACAGGGAAATTTCTTCCATGGCCAGGTCCGGTTCAGGCCTGCGCTCTTGTTCGTGCAGACGAGTGGATCAGGGCAAGCCGCCGCAGGCGGCTACCGCACAACAACAGTGGGAATGAGGGTCAGAAGCCCAGCAGGCTTTCGATCGGGCCCTTGGGCAGAGGCACCAGGAACCAGCGCTCGAACACCACGAACACCGTCAGCGGCACGCCCACCGACACGGCGGCACTCAGCGGCCAGCCAAAGCCACCATGACGGCGCATGAACCAGGCGATCAGCACGATGGAGGAGGCATACAGGCCCACAAAGCCCATGGCCACCACATACAGCGTGGCCGGCACCAGCATGGCCATCACCAACTGCAGTTCATCCCGGCCCACGAAGGTGCGGTTGAGCAGGGACGGCGCGGCATCGGCCTCGCGGCGGTTCATCCAGCATGCCAGCGCCTTGGCCAGCACCACGCTGCTGGACACCAGCAGCATCATGCCGATGTAGAAAGGAAAGTAACCCGACTGGGGGCCGTCGTCGGCCCAACCGGCACCCAGGCGCATGCTGTCGAACACCACCAGGGCACCCAGCAGCATCAGGAAGCCCGCCACGCCCAACTCAGGGCCCAGTTCGCTGATGCCCTCGCGGGAATCGGCCGTGTCTTCATGGGTGGCTTGCGCCGACAAGGCTGGCGCCTCGTTCAGGGAAGCGCCTGGGTTCAAGGTGGTGGTGTTCATCTGCTGCTCCTTTCGTAGGGGGTCCGTGGTGAGGTTGGCTTGTGCGGCCGCTCACTTCGCCAGGAAACCGGCTTCCTTCATCAGTTCGCGGTGGCGGAATTCGTTCTTGCCCAGCCAGTCGAAATACTCCTGGCCGGCCATGAAGGTCTGGTTGAAGGCGCCCTTTTCCATGAAGTCCTTCCACTCGGGAGTGGCGCGCACCTTTTTCAACAGTTCCAGGTAGAAATTGATCTGGTCCTGCGTGACACCGGGGGGCATGAAGATGCCGCGCAACATCACATAGTCCACCGGCAGGCCGGCCGATGCGCAGGTGGGCAGGTCGGCCCAGCTTTGCTGGGTGGTCACCTTGGTCTTGTAGGGCATGGGCTTTTCATCGAACACGCACAGCGCGCGCAACTTGCCCGCACGCCAGTGGCTCTCGGCTTCGATGGGGTTGTTCACCGTGGAGGTGACATGGTTGCCCACCAGTTGCACCGCCACATCACCACCGCCCTTGAAGGGCACATAGGTGATCTTCTTGCCT
>CAMCTE010000044.1 GCA_945878385.1 Azohydromonas lata NBRC 102462
TTTTCAATCTCGATCATTTCAGGCTCCTTTGGCATGCGCTTGCGCTGCCTTCAAACGTTCGCGAATCAAGTCTATGTCGTCGCCCCTGAAGAATCCGTAACTCATTGATTTAACTGGACTTTTTGAGCATTTCCTTGGATAATTTCTCCCAGTTTCACCCCCGGATACCCTTGTTTCCTGGGAGTTTTTGGGAGATGAGCGCGATGAGCGACACGGCCGATTTCTTCCGCAGCCGACTCGACCAGATGATTGAGTTGCGCCACCCGCTGGCGGTGTTGGCATCCCGTATGCCATGGCAAGAACTCGAGGCCAACATCGCCCACCTGTTTGCCAAGAAGGTTCGCGCCGGCAAAGACATCTCGGATATGGACCTCTTTGGCGGCGTGGCCAAGGTGGTGGGCTCGGGCGTGTCGCCCGCTGGCAGGCCGCGCCTGCCGCTTCGGCTGATGATCTCGCTGCTGTATTTGAAGCACGCGTTCAACGAGAGCGATGAAGGCGTTGTAGAGCGCTGGGCCGAGACACCAACCTGGCAATACTTCTCGGGGTTGGACTACTTTGAACACCGCTGGCCCTGCGACCCCACCGCATTGGTTCACTTCCGCAAGGCGCTCGGTGAAGAAGGTGTGGAAGCGCTGCTTCAGCAGACCATCCATGTGGCCGTCACCTTGAAGTTGATCGCCAAGTCCGCCCTGTCCACCGTCATCGTGGATTCGACGATTCAGCACAAGGCCATTGCCTACCCCACCGATTCGAAGATGCTGGAGACAGCCCGCTCGAAGTTGGTTGAGGCTGCCAAGGGCCAGGGCATCGAGCTCAAACAGACCTTCGCCAAGGAAGGCAGTGACCTGGCACGCAGAGCTGGCCGTTACGCGCATGCCAAGCAGTACAGGCGCATGCGCCGCACCATCAGACGCCAGCGAACCATCGTCGGCCGCCTGCAGCGGGAGATTGACCGCAAGCTCAGCCCGCTGGGCCAGGCCGTACGGGATGCCGTTGACGGCACATTGACCAAGGCCAGGCGAATCTTCGATCAGACCAAGGGGAAGAAGGTCAAAGGTGGGGCGCCCAAGCTCTACAGCTGGCACGCCCCGGAGGTCCATTGCTTCAGCAAAGGCAAGGCCCGCACGCCGTTCGAGTTTGGTGCCAAGGTTGGCATTGCGGTATCGGCCAAGGGCAACTTGGTGGTCGGTGCGCGTGCGTTCACCGGCGCGCCATTTGATGGCCACACCCTGCACGAACAGATCGAGCAGGCCACGGTGCTGATGCAGGACATCGGCGTGAAGCCGACCACGGCGGTGGTGGACCTGGGATACCGCGGCGTGGATGCCGAGAACCCAGGACTGACTATCACGCATCGGGGCAAAGCCAAGAGCTTGGACGCACAAGGCATCAAGCTCATCAAACGGCGCAACGCGATTGAGCCGGTGATCGGACACTTGAAGGCTGACCACCGGATGGATCGGTGTCACCTCAAGGGCGAACTGGGAGACCGGTTGCACGCGGTGTTGTGCGCGGCGGGCTACAACATCCGCTGGTTATTGCGGGCCATCGCCCGCAAGGGCCTGAAGGCCCTTTTGCGTCTGTTGCCGGCCGCCGTAGCCAACGACTTGAAGCTGTTACTGGCCGCGCATCCGACCACCTTCATGCCTGTAGCGCCGTCAAAAGCCTCGGTGGCGGCCTGAAAGTGAATTCTTCAGGGACGACTAAGACGCCCAGGAGAAAACAGCCAAGCCGATCACGTGCATTTGCAGTGCCCGACTACTTGGCGCCGCCAGTACTTCGGCTCAGGAAGCCTGCAAGGGCTCAGTGATACAGCCGGTCTTCGGGGTCGACGAACAGCTCGTCCAGAATCAGGGCGTCGGGTTCTTCACCCAGGCTCCAAAACACCATCAGCACGATGACCTTGATGTCATCCAACTCGAGCCCTTCAGCGGACACCGCCATGGCCCGGTCGATCACCATCTCGCGCATGGGCGGTGGCAGCACGCCGGCGGATTCCAGGAAGCTGATGAAGGCCAGGGAATCGCAACCGAGCATTTCGCGCTCAGACGCCGTGTACAGGCGAGTGCTGAGTTCGCCCTGTTCGCCCACATAGCCCTGCGCCGTGGTGGTCAGTCCGTCCAGCCAGGATAGTGCCTCTTCGATCTCGTCCGATTCAAAGCCGACCGCTGACAGCTTGCGGCTGAGTTGGTCGTGATCGGGGCAGGCGTCGGGCCGCCAGTAGTTCTCGTAGAGATAGACCAGGACATCGAACATGCGATTGACTATACAGGACTCGTTCTGAAATGGAAGCAGGAAAACCGGGGCGCCAAACCGGGATACCGCTGCGGTGAGGCGCACCCACATCACACCGGTGCGCCTAGCGCCGCATGTGGCCGCACCACTGGTACAGCCCGCCTGGCAAGCGCGCCACCAACCCCTCCAGTTCTGCCATCAGCAGGGCACGAGTCATCTCGGATGTGCCCACTGAGGCAGCTGTGGACAGCTCTGCCAAGTCGCAGCTGCGGCTGCGCAACAGTTGGCGGGCCCGCGCCCAGCTGGCCAGCGCAAAGCCTGCTGGCAAATCCGTGTCTTCAGCGGTGTGCGGCGCGCTTGCACTGGCCCCGGGCGGCTGCAGGATCAAGGATTGATTGGACCGGCCAGACTCTTGTCTCATGCTGCGGCTGCTGCGCCGCTTGACGGGCTGAACCGCCGCGCAGATGTCGGCTGAAAAGGCCCCGGGCTGGGCTTCGATGATGTCGCGGACATGCTCCAACAACCCGGCTCCGTTTTTGATCAGCCAGTTGCACCCTGCCGATTGCGGCGAGCTGAGATGGCCGGGAACCGCAAAAACATCGCGCCCGGCTTCCGTGGCCAGTCGTGCTGTGATCAACGAGCCCGACCTGAGCGCAGCCTCCACCACCACCACGGCAACACTCAGGCCCGCGATGATGCGGTTGCGTTGCGGAAAGTAGGCAGGCAGGGCTGGTGTGCCGAGTGGGTGCTCACTCAGCACGAGACCCCTCTGCGCTATTTGATCGAACAAGCCTTGGTGCGCTCGGGGGTAGACCTCTTGCAAACCGCAGCCGACAACCGCCACGGTGGAGCCCAGGCCTCCCACTGAAAGGGCCGCTTCATGCGCCGCGGCGTCAATGCCCACGGCCAAGCCGGATACGACTTCAATTCCCAGGGTGGCCAATTCAGTGGACAGTCGCTTGGCCGTCAACACACCCGCGGGAGTGGCGTGGCGGCTGCCCACCAGCGCCACGGCGGGCCGTTGCAGGCAGGCCAATGCGCCCAAGGCATGCAGCACCAAGGGCGGATCGGGGCTTTCCAAGAGCGACGCAGGGTAATGCGCATCGGCCAGCGTCATCACATGCCGTTCGCTGCCCTCTGCCAGCCAGCGCCGTGTGCGATCCGCAACCCCAGCCAGCGGCTGCACAGCCGCAAAGTAGCCGCTGCACGGTTCGCCGCCCAGGGCGTTTTCGGCTTCTCGCAGGCCCGCTTGAAACACTTCAACCGGCCCTCCGAAATGCGCCAACAACCGCCGCGCCCGCGCACGGCTAAGGTGGTTGCCGCCGGCCAGCGCCAACCAGGCGTGCAACTCATCCTGAGGCAGGTTCATCGCAGATCAGACAGCCAAGGCACAATCGCATCATTGACAGATTTTGCGGAGCTGCCGCCTTGGCTTCAAGGCTTCCGCCCTTCAGTGGGCCCCTGTTGGAGTGCTTGCTCTGAACCTGCCGTTTCTCACATGACCCGACTCGCCATCCTCCGCTTCCCCGACCCGCGACTGCACACCGTGGCACAGCCCGTTGTGCAGGTGGACGCACGCATCCAACAGTTGGCCCAGGACATGCTGGAAACCATGTATGCCGCCGATGGCGTGGGCTTGGCGGCCACGCAGGTGGATGTGCATGAGCGGTTGATCGTGATGGACACCTCTGAAACGCGCGACCATCCGGTGGTGCTGATCAACCCGGAGATCGTGGAGCGCAGTACTGAATTGAAGCTCGGTGAAGAGGGCTGCCTTTCCGTGCCGCAGACCTATGACAAGGTGGAGCGCCACTTGTGGGTCACGGTGCGCGCATTGGATCGCGATGCGCAACCCTTCGAGCTGCGAGCGGAGGGGCTGGCCTCCGTGTGCGTGCAGCACGAAATGGACCACCTGATCGGCAAGGTGTTCGTCGAATACCTGAGCCTGCTCAAGCGCGACCGGATCAAGTCCAAGATGGTCAAGCGCACGCGCGAGGAACTCGCGCAGATGCGCTGACTCTGCATCAGCCCATGAGGGTGGCCTTCGCCGGTACGCCGGAATTCGCGGCACGGGCCTTGGAGGCTTTGCTGTGTGCAGGCTTTGAGGTACCCCTGGTCTTGACTCAGCCCGACCGGCCGGCAGGCCGGGGCATGAAGTTGCAGGCCTCGCCGGTGAAGCAACTGGCCTTGGTGCATCACATCCCGGTTTGCCAACCCCGCAGCCTGAAATTGGACGGCCGTTGGCCCGAAGATGCGCAGGCCGCACGCGAAGCCCTGAGCGCTGCAGGGGCTCGGGTGATGGTGGTGGCCGCCTATGGCTTGATTCTGCCGGGCTGGGTGCTGCAACATCCGCCATTGGGCTGTCTGAACATCCATGCGTCCTTGTTGCCCCGCTGGCGTGGTGCGGCGCCGATTCACCGCGCTGTGCAGGCCGGTGATGAACGAAGCGGTGTGACGATCATGCAGATGGACGAGGGCTTGGACACCGGTCCCATGCTGTTGGAGGAAACCGTGGCACTGGCCCCGTCGGAAACCACAGCCAGCCTGCACGACCGGCTGGCGGGCCTTGGTGCGCGTCTAGTGGTTGAAGCCCTGGAGCTGGCCGCCTGCGGGGGCTTGAGGCCGGTGGCGCAACCCGAGACCGGCATCACTTACGCGCACAAGATCGACAAGGCCGAAGCCCCCTTGAATTGGGGCCGGTCGGCTCTCGAGTTGGAGCGCCAGGTGCGGGCCTTCGACCCATTCCCGGGAGCCACTTGCAGGCTGGGCGAAGAAGTGATCAAGGTCTGGGGTGCGCTTGCGCAGGCGCCCTCAGCAGCCACGGACCACGCGGCCCCTGGAACCGTGCTGTCTGCCGATGCCCAGGGCGTGCGGGTGGCCTGCGGCCAGGGGGTGCTGCACTTGAGCGAACTGCAGCGGCCATCGGCGCGGCGCCAGCCCGCCGCGCTGGTGGCGCAGGCCCTGAATCTCAAGCCCGGCATTCGGCTGGAATGAGCGCGGGCCGGCGGCGGCCCATTGAGCTTCGCCCCATTGAACTCCGCAGCGACAGCCTCATCTAAGAAGTGAGGCGGGCGCGCATCCGGCCCTCAAGGTAGGTGCCGAGCGGCTCGATGCGCTCCCGTTGACCACTTCTGCACACCACCACCCCACTGGAAAAGGCTTGCCATGTTCAACCTGATGAAGACCGCCATGCTGATGGCCGCCATCACCGCCCTGTTCATGGCGGTGGGTCAGGTGATGGGTGGGCAGCAGGGC
The DNA here is from genome assembly GCA_945878385.1 of Azohydromonas lata NBRC 102462. Classification (GTDB taxonomy): domain Bacteria; phylum Pseudomonadota; class Gammaproteobacteria; order Burkholderiales; family Burkholderiaceae_C; genus RFTU01. The sequence goes on from CAMCTE010000044.1 coordinate 5,491, forward strand.
ATGATGCTGGCCCTTGTCGTGGCGCTGGGAATGAACTTCTTCAGCTACTGGTTCTCCGACAAGATGGTGCTGAAGATGTACAGCGCCCGCGAGGTGGACGAAAACACCGCGCCGGGGTTCTACCGCATGGTGCGTGATCTCGCGCAACGGGCCGACCTGCCCATGCCGCGGGTGTACATCATCGATGAAGAGGCGCCCAATGCGTTTGCCACGGGGCGCAACCCCCAGCATGCGGCCGTGGCGGCCACCACCGGCATCATGCGTGTGCTGTCTGAACGGGAGCTGCGCGGTGTGATGGCGCACGAGCTGGCCCATGTCAAGCACCGCGACATTCTGATTTCCACCATCAGCGCCACGATGGCCGGTGCGATTTCAATGTTGGCGAATTTCGCAATGCTGTTCGGTACGCGAGACAGCTCCGGCCGGCCCACCAACCCGATTGCCAGCATCGCAGTGATGATCTTGGCGCCTCTGGCCGCCAGCCTGATCCAGATGGCCATCAGCCGCGCGCGTGAGTTCGAAGCCGACCGCGGAGGTGCCGAGATTTCCGGTGACCCGCGTGCACTGGCCTCGGCGCTGGACAAGATCAACCGTTATGCCCGCGGCATTCCGCTGGAAGCCACTGAGCGGCACCCTGAGACGGCGCAGATGATGATCATCAACCCGCTGTCGGCTGGCGGCCTGCGAGGCTTGTTCAGTACCCACCCGGCCACCGAAGACCGGGTGGAGCGGCTGTTGGCGCTGGCCGCGCAGATGAGGGCTTGAAGGCGGGTGCGAATACCGGCCCGGGTTCGCGCCGTTGGGGCATGATCGACCACCGTGCGGCCTGATGGGCAGGCGCTCAAGTTCCGTGCAAGGCCCGCCGATAAGGTCTCATCATGAAGAAACCGCCCACCCTCCCTTCCCGACGGCTGGTGCTGGCGTGCCTGCTGGTCGCGGCTGGGTTGACGGGTTGCGACTGGTTGGGGCTGGAATCCGCCACCGCCACCGCCGCGCGGCGTGAGGCCGAGGGCAAGGCCGTGGGCGGGGCCTGCCGCCACGCGGGCCGGGCCATTGAAGACTGCTACCTTTTGAACAAGCGCGCCGACAAGGCGGCGGTGTTTTCGGGCTGGCGGGAGATGAACGACTACATGCGCGAAAACCAGATGGAAGCCATCAAGCCGCTGCTGTCGGGGACGGGCGTGGCCAAGCCTGGCGGCGCCGAGAAGGTGGAAACCGAAACCCTGCCGCCCACAGGTGCCAAAGGCGGCAAGGACTCCTGAATTCGCTGCGCGGCGACAATGGCCGCATGAGTTTGAAGCCGCACCTGGCCCCGCTGTGGCGTGAGCCCGATTTCGTTGTGGGCATGCGCGAGATGGCGGTGGTGTCCCTCGGTGTGGCCGCCTGGGGCTTGGTCACCGGCATGGCCATGGTGAACTCTGGCCTGGGTGTGGCGCTTTCGGTCTTCATGAGCCTGGTGGTGTATGCAGGTAGCGCACAGTTGGCCTCGCTGCCGCTGTTGGCCGCCGGTGCGCCCCTGTGGTTGATTTGGGGCACCGCCTTGTGCGTGAACCTGCGCTTTGTCATTTTCAGCGCACAGTGGCGCCCCTTCTTCATGCACCTGAGCCGCCCGCAGCGCTTATGGCATGCCTACCTGAGCACCGACATGGGCTATGTGCTGTTCATGAAGCGCTACGGCGCCCTGCCGGCACCTGCGCCTGCCGCAGGCCGTGTGGAGGCCACACCCAGCGCCATGCGCGGCCCGATGGCCTACTTCTGGGGCGGCGCTTTGATGAATTGGCTGGCTTGGCAAGTGGCGTCGATGCTGGGTATTTTCCTGGCGGACTCCATCCCGGGCCATTGGGGTATCGGTTTTGCCGGCACCTTGGCGCTGTTGGCCCTGACCTGCTCCTTGATCACCGACCGGATCACCATCATCACCGCGGTGATGGCCGCCACGGCCGCCCTGGTGGCTTACGCGATGCCGATGAGGCTGAACATCGTGGTGGCCATCGCCGCCGGTGTGGCCCTGGGCATGGTGTTGGACCAGTGGCAGGGCAAGGCCCGCCACCCTGCGCGCGGTGACGCAGACTCTGCAGCGGCGCCCACGGGCAGCGGGGATCCCCGATGAGCACCATCGAGACCGTGGTGGCCCTGTTGGGCTTGGCCGTGATCACCGTGGTGACCCGTTCCTTCTTCTTCATTTCCGAGCGGGAATGGCCCATACCGGAGTGGCTGCGCGAAGGCCTGAGGCATGCGCCGCTGGCCGCGCTGGCAGCCATCATCGCGCCCTCGGTGCTGATGAACGCCGAGGGCCAGTGGTTGCAGACTTGGCAGGACGCCCGGTTGCCCGCCGTGGCGGTGGCCGTGGCGTGGTTCCTGTGGCGGCGCGACCTCTTGGGCACCATCCTCAGCGGCACGGCGGTGATGATGACGCTGCGCATTGGTCTGGGCTGGTAGCCCGGGCTCTTAAACTGCGGGGTTTCGATCGTTGAACCCTGCGGAGATGGACCGATGAATGTGCTGCGCTTTTCCGACCTCGTGCAACAGGGCCAGGTGGCTGGCAAGCGGGTGTTCATCCGCGCGGACCTGAATGTGCCGCAAGACGACAGCGGGCGCATCACCGAAGACACCCGCATCCGTGCGTCCGTCCCCTGCATCGAATTGGCGCTGAAGGCCGGCGCGGCGGTGATGGTGACTTCCCACCTGGGCCGTCCCACGGAAGGGGAGTTCAAGCCCGAGGACAGCCTGGCGCCAGTGGCGCAGCGCATGGCCGAATTGCTGGGCCGGGATGTGCCCTTGGTTTCGAATTGGGTGGACGGCGTGGTGGTGGCGCCGGGCGAGGCGGTGCTGCTGGAAAACTGCCGGGTGAACAAGGGCGAGAAGAAGAACAACGAAGACTTGGCCCGCCAGATGGCCGCCTTGTGCGACATCTTCGTGCACGACGCCTTCGGCACGGCCCACCGCGCCGAGGCCAGCACCTACGGTATCGCGCAGTTTGCGCCGGTGGCCTGTGCAGGCCCCTTGCTGGCTGCGGAAATTGACGCAATCAGCAAGGCCTTGGCCGCGCCCAAGCGGCCCTTGCTGGCCATCGTGGCCGGCTCGAAGGTGTCCACCAAGCTGACCATCCTGCAAAGCCTGTCGAAGAATGTGGACGGCCTGATCGTGGGCGGTGGCATCGCCAACACCTTCATGCTGGCCGCGGGCCTGAAGATTGGCAAGAGCCTGGCCGAACCGGACCTGGTGGGCGATGCGCGCACGGTGATCGAGGCCATGAAGGCCCGCGGTGCCGAGGTGCCCATTCCGGTGGATGTGGTGTGCGCCAAGACCTTCGCCGCAGACGCCGCGGCGACGGTGAAGGCCGCCACGGAGGTGGCTGATGACGATCTGATTCTGGACATCGGCCCGAAGACGGCGGCGCTGTTGGCCGACAAGCTCAAGGCCGCCGGCACCATCGTGTGGAACGGGCCGGTGGGTGTGTTTGAGTTCGATGCCTTCGCGCAGGGCACTGAAACCATCGCACGGGCGATTGCGGCCAGCCCGGCCTTCAGCATTGCCGGCGGTGGCGACACGCTGGCTGCGATTGCCAAGTACGGCATTGAAAACGAGGTGGGCTACATCTCCACCGGCGGGGGCGCCTTCCTGGAGGTGCTGGAAGGCAAGACGCTGCCGGCCTTTGAAATCCTGGCGCGCCGCGCGGCGGGCTGAGCCCGTCACACGCGGGCCACTCCGCTTCACACCGTACCTGGGAAGTAACTGGATTCCCTGATGCGCGTGTGAGAATCGAAACCAAGTTTCAAGCGGAGTCTTCATGCTGCGTCAGACCAAGATAGTGGCCACCCTCGGCCCGGCCTCGTCCACCCCCGACATGCTGGACCGGCTGATTGCTGCCGGTGTGGATGTGGTGCGCTTGAATTTTTCGCACGGCAAAGCGCAGGACCATATCGACCGCGCCACCATGGTGCGCGAAGCCGCGCAGCGCGCAGGCAAGGCGGTGGCCATCATGGCCGACCTGCAGGGCCCCAAGATCCGCGTAGGCAAGTTCGAGGGCAACAAGACCGAACTGACCAATGGCCAGAAGTTCATCCTGGACGGTGGGTACACCGGCCTGGGCAGCAATGAGCGCGTAGGTCTGGACTACAAAGAACTGCCGCGCGATGTGAAGCCCGGCGATGTGCTGCTGCTCAACGACGGCTTGCTGGTTTTGGAAGTGGAAGCCGTGCGCGGGGAGGAAGTGCACACCACCGTGCGCATCGGCGGGGAGTTGTCCAACAACAAGGGCATCAACAAGCAAGGCGGCGGGCTGACCGCGCCGGCGCTCACCGCCAAGGACATGGAGGACATCAAGACCGCCGTGTCCTTCCAGTGCGAATACATCGCGGTGAGCTTTCCCAAGAGCGCCACCGACATGGAGATGGCCCGACAGTTGGCCAATGTGGCCGGTGAGCCCTGGCGACACAAGCCCAACCTGATTGCCAAGATCGAGCGCAGCGAGGCCATCCCGCTGCTGGAGTCCATCCTCAAGGCCAGCGACGGCATCATGGTGGCGCGCGGTGACTTGGCGGTGGAGGTGGGCAACGCGGCGGTGCCAGCGCTGCAAAAGCGCATGATTCGTCTGGCCCGTGAAATGGACCGCGTGGTCATCACCGCCACCCAGATGATGGAGAGCATGATCACCAACCCGGTGCCCACGCGCGCCGAGGTGAGCGATGTGGCCAATGCCGTGCTGGACGGCACCGACGCGGTGATGCTGAGCGCAGAAACCGCCGCCGGCAAGTACCCGGTGGAAACCGTGGAGGCGATGTCGGCGATCTGCGTGGCGGCCGAGAAGGCCGAGGAAATGCACCTGGATGCCGACATGGCCAACCGGCGCTTTGGCCGCATCGACCAGAGCATTGCCATGGGCGCGTTGTTCACCGCACACCACCTGGGCTGCAAGGCCATCATCGCACTCACCGAATCGGGTTCCACCGCGCTGTGGATGAGCCGCCACCGCATCGATGTGCCCATCTTCGGGCTGACCTCGCAACCGGTGAGCCAGCGCCGCATGGCGCTGTACCGCAATGTGCGGCCGATGCTGATGCCGCACATGTCGGACCGCGATGCGGCGTTGACCCAGGCCGAGGCCCTGTTGGTGGGCCGTGGTGTGCTCAAGCCGGGCGACACCTATGCCATCACCTGTGGTGAGCCCATGGGCTACCCCGGCGGCACCAATATGCTCAAAGTGGCCCGCGTGGGCGGTTGAACGCCGCGCCGGGCCGGTGGCCGTGCCGGCTTGGCGGGCTGGAGCCCCTCTGTTCAGGCGTTCCGAGCGCGTTGTCAGCGTTCGATGCGATCGTCGTCCGTAGAATCGGGCGAGTTACATCACGGTTACATCGGAGAACCCCCATGCCGCTCGTTTCCATGCGCCAACTGCTCGACCATGCCGCCGAGAACGGTTATGGCATCCCGGCTTTCAATGTCAACAACCTGGAACAGGTGCAGGCCGTGATGTCGGCCGCTGCCGAAGTGGGCGCACCGGTGATCCTGCAGGCCAGCGCGGGTGCGCGCAAGTACGCCGGCGAGAGCTTCATCAAGCACCTGATCCAGGCCGCGGTGGAAGCCTATCCGCAGATTCCGCTGGTGATGCACCAGGACCATGGCACCAGCCCCAAGATCTGCCAGGGCGCCATCGACCTGGGCTTCGGCTCGGTGATGATGGACGGCTCGCTCATGGAAGACGGCAAGACGCCTTCGAGTTTTGAGTACAACATGGAGGTCACGCGCAAGGTGGTGCAGATGGCCCATGCGGTGGGTGTGACGGTGGAGGGTGAACTGGGTTGCCTGGGCAACCTGGAAACCGGGGACGCCGGCGAGGAAGACGGCATCGGCGCGGAGGGCAAGCTCGACCACAGCCAGATGCTGACCGACCCTGAAGAGGCCGCCGTGTTCGTGAAGGGCACGCAACTCGATGCCCTGGCCATTGCCATCGGCACCAGCCATGGTGCCTACAAGTTCAGCCGCAAGCCCACCGGCGACATCTTGGCGATTTCCCGCGTGAAGGAAATCCATGCGCGCATTCCCAATACCCACCTGGTGATGCACGGTTCGTCTTCCGTTCCCCCGGAACTGCTGGCCATCATCAACCAGTACGGTGGCCAGATGAAGGAAACCTACGGCGTGCCGATCGAAGAGATTCAGGAAGCCATCAAGCACGGCGTGCGCAAGATCAACATCGACACCGACATCCGCCTGGCGATGACGGGTGCGGTGCGCAGGTTCCTGGCTGAGCACCCCGACAAGTTCGATGCGCGCGAATGGCTCAAGCCGGCGCGAGAAGCCGCGATGCAGGTGTGCAAGGCGCGTTACCTGGAATTCGGCTGCGAAGGCCAGGCGGGCAAGATCCAGGCGCGCAGCCTGCATGACATTGCCGCGGCCTACCAGCGCGGCGAACTCAACCAGGTGGTGCACTGAGGCCCGCCATGGGCGCGGGTCTGGTGGATGGCCTGCGCGTGGCGGCGACCTAAAATCGGAGGTTTTGCCGCGCCGGGCTCACCGGCATCAACCGGAAGCCCTCGTGACCGCCACCCCCGCCTTGTTGCAATCCTCCATCACCTCGCTGCCCCTGCTGGCACGCGGCAAGGTGCGTGACAACTATGCGGTGGGCACCGACCGCATCCTGATGGTGGCCAGCGACCGCTTGTCGGCCTTCGATGTGGTGATGGGCGAGCCGATTCCGGGCAAGGGTGAACTGCTCACGCGCATGGCGCTGTTCTGGTTTGCACGCCTGTCGCATGTGGTGCCGAACCACCTGACGGGCGACGACCCGGTGTCGGCGGTGGGTGCCGATGAAAAGCCGCAGGTGATGGGCCGCTCGATGCTGGTCAAGCGCCTGAAGCCCCTGCCGGTGGAGGCTGTGGTGCGCGGCTACCTGGCCGGCAGCGGTTGGAAGGAATACCAGGAAGGCCAGGCGGTATGCGGCGTAGCGTTGCCCGCGGGCCTGCGCAACGCGCAGAAACTGCCCGAGCCCATCTTCACGCCGGCGACCAAGGCCGAGATGGGCGAGCATGACGAGAACATCAGCTTCGAGCGCATGGTGTCCATCATCGGCCGCCCCCTGGCCGAACAGGTGCGCGAAGTGTCGATTCGGCTGTACCGCGAGGCGGCCGATTACGCGCTCACCAAGGGCATCATCATCGCGGACACCAAGTTTGAGTTCGGCCTGGATGAGGCGGGCACGCTCACCCTGATGGATGAGGTGCTCACGCCCGATTCGTCGCGCTACTGGCCGGTGGAGAGCTATGCGGTGGGCGAGAACCCGCCGAGCTACGACAAGCAGTTCGTGCGCGATTGGCTGGAGCAGGCCACCGTGAATGGCGCCCCCTGGAACAAGCAGGCGCCGGCCCCGGCGCTGCCGGCCGAGGTGGTGGAGCGCACGGCGCAGAAGTACCGCGAGGCGCTGGACCGGCTGATGGGTTGAAGCGCGTGATGCGCTTTCAGAACAGCGCCATGCTGAGCTTGCGCCGGTACTGGTCGACCACCGGATCGCCGGTGGGTACGGTCGCCTTGCCGGCAATCTCCAGCGTACCCTTGCCTGCACCGGCTTCGGCTGCGCTGGGCTTGGGCTGCGGCTTGGTGATGACCTCCAGGATGGCCACATAGGTCTTGCGCGCGAGTTCCTCGTTCCAGGCCTTGTCGCGCATGATGATTTCCAGCAGTTCGTCCATCGCCTGCGTGTAGCGGCCTGAGGCAAAGTGCGTTTGCGCGAGTTCGAAGCGGGCGTCGAAATCGCGCCGGTTGGCGGCAATGGCCGCCTCCAAGGCTTGCGCGCTTCGCGCGCGCGCTGAAGACTCCACCGCCGCAATCCAGTGGCCTGCGGCCACCAAGCGGGCATCCAGGCCGTAGCGTTGGGCCACCGGCTCGAACACCTCGCGCGCAGACGCTGCATCCTGCGCTTCAAGCAGCAGCTTGAGCAGGTCAAAGCGCGCGGTGTCGTTGTTCGGGTCGGCTTGCAGTGCGGCCTGCAGTTTGTTCAGCGCCGCATCGGCGTCGCCTTCTTCCAGAAGGGCTTCGGCCTCATCCAGCTCGGCCTGGGCCTCCAGTTCATCGGGCGAAGGCACATGCTTGTCGAGGAATTCGCGGATCTGGGATTCGGGCAGGGCGCCCACGAAACCGTCCACGGGCTGACCTTGGCTGAACATCACGCAAAACGGGATGGAGCGCACGCCGAACATCTGGCTGAGTTGGCCGGCAATCTGCGGTTGGTCGTCGCTGTTGAGCTTGGCCAGCTTGAAGCGGCCCGCGTAGGCAACTTCCAGCTTTTCCAGCAGGGGCCCCAGCGTTCGGCAGGGGCCGCACCAAGGCGCCCAGATGTCCAGCAGGACGGGCTGTGTGGCCGATCCGTGGATCAGTTCGGCTTCGAAATTCTGCAGGGTGATGTCGATCATGCGCGCCCTAAAATCACTGTTTTCCCAGCTTTCGGAGATTCCGGTGTCGAACACCCCTCCCGTGGTGGGCGTGGTGATGGGCTCCAGCAGCGACTGGGAGACCCTTCAGCAAGCCACCACCATTCTCGCCGAGTTCGGTGTGCCCTTTGAGGCACGGGTGGTCTCGGCCCACCGCATGCCCGACGAGATGTTTGCGTACGCGGAAGCAGCCGCCTCGCGCGGCCTGAAGGCCATCATCGCGGGCGCCGGCGGCGCGGCCCACCTGCCGGGCATGTTGGCGGCCAAGACCACGGTGCCGGTGTTGGGAGTGCCGGTGGCCAGCCGCCACCTGCAGGGCGTGGATTCGCTGCACTCCATCGTGCAGATGCCCAAGGGCATTCCGGTGGCCACCTTCGCCATCGGTGCGGCTGGTGCGGCCAACGCCGCGCTGTTCGCGGTGGCGATGCTGGCCAACGAGGACCCCGCGCTGCGGGCGGCCCTTCAAGCCTTCAGGCAACGCCAGACCGAAGCGGCACGCGCGATGACGGAGCAACTCAAGTGAGCCGGCGCACGGTATTGCCGGGCACCACCAGTGCCGACGGTCGCCCGGCCACGCTGGGTGTGATGGGGGGCGGGCAGTTGGGCCGCATGTTCGTGCAGGCCGCACAGCGCATGGGCTACCTGACGGCGGTGCTGGACCCCGACCCCACGAGCCCGGCGGGTTTGGTCTCGCCGTACCACATCCAGGCCGATTACCTGGACGAGCAGGGCTTGGCACAACTGATGCAGCGCTGCTCGGCCATCACCACCGAGTTTGAGAATGTGCCGGCCGGTGCCCTGGTGACCCTGGGATCACAGCGCCCGGTGGCCCCGAGCGCCGACGCGGTGGCCATCTGCCAGGACCGCGCCATGGAGAAGGCGCACTTCAAGCGTTGTGGCGTGCCCTGTGCGCCCCATGCGGTGATTGAAACGGCGGCTCAGTTGCAGGCGGTGGGCGACGAGCTGTTGCCCGGCATCTTGAAGACTGCACGCTTGGGCTATGACGGCAAGGGACAGGTGCGCGTGGCCGACCGCGCGGCCTTGGCCGCAGCCTGGGAAGCATTGAAGCAGGCGCCTTGCGTGCTGGAGGCCTTGTTGCCGCTGGAGCGCGAGGTCAGCGTGGTGCTGGCGCGAAACACGCAAGGCGAGATCGTCACCTTCCCCGTGCAGGAGAACCTGCACCGTGACGGCATCCTGGCGGTGACGCAGGTGCCGGCGCCGAATGTGGCTGCTGCTGTGCAGGAGCAGGCCCTGGCATCGGCCCGCGAGTTGGCCGCCTCCATGGACTATGTGGGGGTGTTGTGCGTGGAGTTCTTC
>CAMCTE010000045.1 GCA_945878385.1 Azohydromonas lata NBRC 102462
TGGTTCGAATCCAATTGCGCCTACCAAATTAGGCTGTCGCAAGCAGCGCAGTAGCCCCCAAGAAAGACGCCCCGCAGATGCGGGGCGTTTTGCATTTCCGAGCCTTCGGTGATCAGAACCGGTGGCGGATGCCCACACCGTAGGTGTTGCCGTTCGAGCGGCCCGGCACCAGCTCGTTCATGTACACGGCGTACAGGTCGGTGCGCTTGCTCACAAAGTGGTCGTATCCCACACTGGTGGTCTTGCTGGCCTTGGCGTTGCTGGGCTCCATGGAGCTGTACTGCGCCAGGATCTTTCCGTTGGGGCCCATGGGCACCGAAGCGCCCACGCCGAAGTGGTCGTAATCGATCTTGAAGGTGAGGTTTTCCACCTTGCCGGCCTGGGCGAACAGCTTGACCGTCTTCAGGTCGTAGGCTGCGCCAAGCTGCCAAGCGTCGGTGTCGCTGGCGCCCACCGAGCCGGGAGCGCCATCACGGCGACGCACTTCCTGCCAGGACGCACCCAGGCTCAAGGGGCCGCCAAAGTACAGGGCAGAAATGTTGGTGTTGGCACCAGGGCGGGAACCCTTGGCCGCGTGCATCACAGTAACGGTGGTGCCAGCCATCGCGGGCAGTTGCCAGCGGATGGCTTCGTTCCAACCGGTGTCGCCGCTGGCCTGGCCGGGGCTGATGTGCAACGCCACCAACTCGGGCCACGGAACCACCCGGTTCATCTCGTCAAGGAAGACCTCTTTGCGGGTCTTTTTGGGCAGGGGGTCAAAGCCGAGGTTGGTTTGTTCCATGAGTCGAATCTTCCCCTGCGAGCACGCCCGACGCCAGTCAGGGTGACACGGGGTTTTGCAGAGCTTCCTGAAGTGTTCATGTGTTCACGCCAATTGATGATGGACACGATGTTGCAGGCGTGGGATGCTCAGTTCAAGGTGAGTTGGCCGGACGCTTACGAAACTCAAGCAGCCCCGAACTCCCATTTGCCGAATCCACACCACCATGACCACCGCCGCCACGCCCAGCCTGCCCATCGATTTCAGTCGCATCCCGGCAGCGCGCCTGCCCGCCGTGGTGCACAGCGCGCCCAAGGCCGAGTTGCACATCCACATCGAGGGTTCGCTCGAGCCCGAGCTCATCTTCGAATTGGCCGCGCGCAACGGTGTACCCCTGGCCTATCCCAGTGTGGAGGCCCTTCGCGCGGCCTATGCCTTCACCAATCTGCAGAGCTTTCTGGATGTCTACTACGCCGGTGCCAGCGTGCTGCTCAAGGAACAAGACTTCCACGACATGGCGTGGGCCTACCTCACGCGGGCCGCGCGCGACGGCGTGGTGTGCGCTGAACTCTTCTTCGACCCGCAAACCCACACCGACCGCGGCGTGCCCATGGGCGTGGTCATTCAAGGCCTGAAGAGCGCCTGTGACCGTGCCGGGCGTGAACTGGGCCTGCGCGCCGAGCTGATCCTGTGCTTCCTGCGGCACCTCAGCGAAGAGGCCGCGCTTCAGACCCTGCAGGATGCGCTGCCCTACCGGGAACACTTCATCGGCGTGGGCCTGGACTCATCCGAACGCGGCCATCCGCCTGAGAAGTTCTCCCGCGTGTTCACCCGTGCCGGCAAACTGGGCCTGCATCGTGTGGCGCACGCGGGGGAAGAGGGGCCCGCGGCCTACATCACCGCCGCGCTGGATGTACTGAAGGTCGAGCGGATTGATCACGGCGTTCGCTGCACCGAAGACCCGGCCCTGGTGGAACGGCTGGCCCTTCAGGGCACGCCGCTGACGGTCTGCCCGCTGTCCAACATCAAGCTGTGTGTGTTCCCCACGATGGCCGCGCACAACCTTCCCGCCTTGCTCCAGGCAGGGCTCATGGTGACGGTCAACAGCGACGATCCGGCCTACTTCGGTGGCTACCTCAACGAAAACTACAGCGCCTTGCTGCAGGCCCACCCTGCCGCGCTGACGGCGCGCCATGCGTGGCAGTTGTTGCGCAACAGTCTGCAGGCCAGCTTCGCGCCGGCCGCGGTGCGCCAGGGCTGGCTGCAGCAGCTCGATGCGCACTTTGCGATGGCAGCGGCGCTTTAGCGCATGGGCCTGGTCGCCAGGCGCTCAACTTATACAGGCCGTTGTGCCTTCGTGCTTTCGTGCCGTCCGGGCGGCCAAGGGCAAGCCCATGCCCCATTCGTATTCGATTGTGTATACACTTGGGCGCACAGTTTGAGCGTCAACCGTATTCATGCTTCGCGGCCCCGCCACCACCACCCAGCGCATCGTGGATTCCATCACCGCGGCCATCGTGGAGCGTCGGCTCATGCCAGGCACCAAATTGGCCGAACAGCGTCTGGCCGACATCTTTGAGGTGTCCCGCACCGTCGTGCGCCAGGCCCTGAACCAACTCAGCCGCGACCGCCTGATCACGCTGGAACCCGCTCGCGGGGCCTTCGTGGCCACGCCCAGCGTCGAAGAGGCGCATCAAGTGTTTGAACTGCGTCAACTGCTCGAGGGCGCGATGATGCGATTGCTGGTGCAGCGCATCACGCCTGCGCAGGTTCGGGAACTGCGTACCCACCTGCAGGCCGAACAAACCGCCATTGCACTCAATGATGTGGCAGAACGGACTCGGCTGCTGGCGCACTTCCACAGCCTGCTGGCCCGCATGACAGGCAATCAGGTGTTGGAAGAACTGCAGGCCGATCTGCTCTCGCGCTCCAGCCTGATCTCTCTGATGTACCAGTCCTCGCAGTCGGCGTCCGAATCGTCGGCCGAACACGCGGCCATCGTCGACGCGTTGGAACAGCGGCAACTGCAGGCCGCTGTGCAACTGGCCGAAGCCCATATCGAGCAGGTCGAACGCAACCTGCGCCTGGACCCCCGCGTACCCGACCTGGCAGAAGCGCTGAAGGAGCACCTGTGAAGCCCGTGCACTGAAGCGGCGCAAGCGCCATCGCACCATGCTGCAGCGAGCATGCAGCCTTGGTCGGGTCTCGGCCTTGCGCCGCACCAGCCCGGTGCAGCCCCACCCGTTTCACCAGCCGCGCGTCGTGCACGGCTCTTGCTGTTCCACCGCAGTCCCGTCCATCGTCAACGGAGTGAATCCATGAACCTCAATCCCATCCGCCGCCGCCTCATGGGCGTCTTCACCGCCGCCGCCGCCGTGGCGGCACTGGGTGCCGTGCCGGCTTCTGCGCAGGCCCAAACCGCCATCAAGTTCCAGCTTGACTGGCGCTTTGAAGGTCCGGCTGCCTTGTTCCTGGGCGCCTCTGCCAAGGGCCATTACAAGGCCGCGGGCCTGGATGTCACCATTGACGCCGGCAACGGCTCGGGTGGTACGGTGCAGCGCGTGGCCTCGGGCGCCTACGACATGGGCTTTGCCGATCTGGCCGCCCTGATGGAATTTCACGCCAACAATCCCGATGCGCCCAACAAGCCCGTGGCGGTGATGATGGTCTACAACAACACGCCCGCGGCCGTGTTGACCCTCAAGAAGAACGGTATTGCCAAGCCCGCCGACCTCACTGGCAAGAAGCTTGGCGCGCCGGTGTTCGATGCGGGGCGCAAGGCCTTCCCCATCTTCACCAAGGCCAACAACCTGGGCAATGTCACCTGGGTGAGCATGGGACCCACCGTTGCGCGAAACCATGCTCGCCCGGGGTGAGGTGGACGCCATCACCGGCTTTTCCTTCACCTCGCTGCTCAACCTGGAAGCCCGCGGCATCAAGACCGCCGACATCGTCGTGATGCCCTATGCCGACAACGGCGTGAAGCTCTACGGCAATGTGATCATCGCCAGCCCCAAGATGGTCAAGGACAACCCGGCTGCCGTGAAGGCCTTCCTGGCGGCCTTCACCAAGGGCGCCAAGGAAGTCATGGCCAACCCCGATGCGGCCATCGACTACGTGAAGGCCCGCGACGGCATCATCAATGTGGATCTTGAAAAGCGCCGCCTGCGCATGGCCATCGATGCGGTGGTGGCCAGCCCCGATGCGCGAGCTGAAGGCTTCGGCGTCGTGGTGCCCGGTCGCCTGGCGCTGATGGCTTCACAGGTCTCGGATGCCTACGCCACCAAGACCCGCATCAACCCCGACGCCGTGTGGACGGACGCCTTCCTGCCCTCCAAGGCGGACCTCAACATCTTGCCGCCGGTCAAGAAGTAAGCCCTGCGCCACGCCCGCGCGCAACCTTGGTGGCGCGCGGGTTCCCCGTCCGCATCCACTGGCCCAAGCCCCACACGCGATGACTGCCACCGCCGCCACTCAGCCCTTCGTTGATTTCCAGAATGTCTGGTTGGCCTACAACGACGACCTGCTGGCCCAGAACCAGTTCGCAGTCGAGGACATTTCGCTGCAGGTGCAGCAGGGCGAGTTCATCGCCATCGTCGGGCCTTCGGGCTGCGGCAAGTCCACCTTCATGAAGCTCACCACGGGCCTGAAGATGCCCAGCCGTGGCAGCAACCGCATCGCCGGCCAGGCCGTGACCGGCCCGCTGAAGATCAGCGGCATGGCCTTCCAGGCTCCCAGCCTGCTGCCCTGGCGCACCACCTTGGACAATGTGTTGCTGCCCCTTGAAATCGTCGAGCCCTACCGATCGCAATTCAAGGCCAAGCGCAAGGAATTCGAAGAAAAAGCCCGCACCCTGCTCAAGAGCGTGGGCTTGGGTGGCTACGAGGACAAGTACCCCTGGCAACTGTCAGGCGGAATGCAGCAGCGCGCCAGTATCTGCCGGGCCCTCGTTCACGAGCCGCAGATGCTGCTGCTCGACGAGCCCTTCGGTGCGCTGGACGCCTTCACCCGCGAAGAACTTTGGTGCGCGCTGCGCGACCTGCATGCCGCGCAGAAATTCAATGTCATCCTGGTCACGCACGACCTGCGTGAAAGCGTGTTCCTTGCCGACACGGTCTATGTCATGAGCCGCAGCCCTGGCCGCTTCGTGGTGCGCAAGGACATCGAATTGCCACGCCCGCGTGACCTCGAGGTCACCTACACGCCGCAGTTCACCGGCATCGTGCACGAGTTGCGCGGTCACATCGGCGCCATCCGCCAGCCCGTGGGGCAGGGCGGGGCGCTGCCGCAGTAAGGGAGCAGACGATGAACCCCAAGACCCTCGAGCGCTGGTCCCCCCTGATCGTGCTGTCCATCATCCTGGTGGTGTGGCAGATCTTCGTGAGCGCCTTGTCCATCCCCGACTACATCGTCCCCGGCCCCTGGCAGATCACGGGCGAATTCATTGAATTCAAGGGGCCGCTGCTCGAGGCCGCCTGGAAGACCTTTTGGGTGACCATGCTGGGCTTTGCCCTGTCCATCGTGGTGGGCGTGCTGCTGGGTTTCCTGATCGGGTCATCGCGCCTGGCCTACACCGCGTTGTACCCGCTGATGGTGGCCTTCAATGCGGTGCCCAAGGCCGCCATCGTGCCCATTCTGGTGGTGTGGTTCGGCATCGGCCTGGGCCCTGGCGTCCTCACCGCCTTCCTCATCTCCTTCTTCCCCATCACGGTGAACATCGCCACCGGCCTGGCCACGTTGGAGCCTGAATTGGAAGATGTACTGCGCGTGCTGGGTGCCAAGCGCTGGGATGTGTTGGTCAAGGTGGGCCTGCCGCGTTCCATGCCCTACTTCTACGGCTCGCTCAAGGTGTCCATCACGCTGGCCTTCGTGGGCACCGTGCTGGCGGAAATGACCGCGGGCGACTCCGGCATCGGCTACCTGATGCAGACCGCCGGTTCTCAGCAGCGCCTTCCCCTGGCCTTCGCGGGGCTGGTGGTGATCGGTGCCATGGCCATGGCCATGTACGAACTGTTTTCCTTCGTGGAAAAGCGCACCACGGCCTGGGCGCATCGGGGCTCGCAGGCGTCTTGAAATCTCACCGAATGGTGATTGGTCTGATCGAGTAAAGAACTGTGTAGCGATGCGCTGCAGCGGCGTGCCGATCTAAACTTCCGACAACGCGCCGCATGACGGCGCGAGATGGAAGGAGCACCGCACATGTCTACAGTCGATCGTCCCCGAATTTCGGTGTGGGGCCTGGGCATGGGTCTCACCGTTCTGGCCAGTTCGACCTTCGCGCAGGTGACTGCCGATGTGGCTCCCCCACAGCCTGCGGCGCCGCCATTGGTGATGCCGGCCACGGGCGCGGGTGTGCCGAGCGTGGGCGTGATGCAGCCGGCTGAGACCGCAGGTGCGGGTCCTGGTGCGGGTCCTGGTGCGGCACCTGTTGCGCCCATGGCGGCCGCGCCTTCATCGCCAGCCGCACCTGCCACCCCGGCCGTTGCGCTGGTACCCACCTTGGCCACTGCCCGGGTGTTGTCCGTCACCAGCGTGGCACAGCCCGCTACGGCTACCCGCTTGGTATGCACCGAAGCCGCCGAGGTTCCCGTCCCCACCACGGGTGCGGGTGCGGTGGCCGGAGCCCTCGTGGGGGCCGCTGTGGGCAGCCAGGTGGGGGGTGGCTCCGGCAATGCGCTGGCCACCGCGGCGGGCTTGGTTGGGGGCGCACTGCTGGGCGACAAGGCCGAGCAGGGCGGCCGCACCCAGGCCGTGCGCCAGTGCGTCACGCAAAGCGGCATCGGGCCCAGTGTGGCTTACCAGGTGCTTTATGAATTCGCTGGGCAGCAGTACACCACCATGCTGCCCCATCATCCGGGCACCAGCCTGCAGGTGCAGGTGAATCCGGTGGTGCCCCCGGGGGGCGGCGCGCCCAACGCTGCGGCCGCTGCGCCGCCTCTGCCGTCGGCCGTCACCCACACCGTGGTGGTGGCCGCACCGCCATACCCTTACGGCTACGGCGGCTATGCACCCCACGGGTATGCCCGCTACTGGGGGGCGCCCGTGGTGGTGGGCGTGGGCACCGTGTGGGGCCGGCCTTACGGCAGGTGGCACGGTCACGGGCACGGCCATCGGCGTTGGTGATCGGCGTTGGTGATCGGGTGGGCCAGGGGGCTGCATTCGACCCGCGTCTGACCTGAGGCACCTCATCACCCACCCCCGGCACGCAGCACAACATGGGCGCATCGGCCTTCTTGGCCCCAGCGCAGGCCCTGTGCCCGCAACGCCCATGCCTCAGCACCTGCTCGAACCCGACATCGTCTTTGTCCATATTCCGCGCTCCGAAGCGCTGGACGCGGCCATCCGGCGCCGCGTGGAGCACCTGACGCAGTACTGCGCCGACCTTCACGCCTGCCGTGTCGTAGTGGACCAGCCCCAGCGTCATACGCATCAGGGCCGACTCTTCGAGGTGCGGGTGGACGTGACCCTCAACGGCCGGGAGTTGGTGGCCAACCGCAGCCGGCACGAAGATGTGTACGTGGCCATGCGTGAGGCCTTTGGCGGGATGGTGCGCCAGATCGAAGACGCGGTGCGCCGCCGCCGTGCCGGCCCACAGCACAGGCAGACCGTGCGCCGCAGTGCGGCTTCGGACCAGGAGCCCATGGGGGGACCTGGGGAAGGGTCTAGTGCAACGCCGCCACTTGCCGCAGCTGCCGCCGAGCCCGCGCCACCAGCTGCCGGCACTGCTGCGCGCTCATCAGGCTGACCAGCCGCCGCCAGCGCTGTTGCAGTACAGGCTGCTCCCACTGCCGGGCCAGCGCCCAGGCCAGCGTATGGGCATCAGCCGCCCGCTGCGAGTGGGCGGGCGAGCCCAGTGCCAGGCGCCGTGCCAGCAGCGTGTGCGTCACCAGGTGCCACGCGTTGCGGTGCACCGCCGGCACCAGGGTGCCGATGGCCAACAAGCGCCGTGCGGGTTCATCATGCAGAAAGACCTCGGTCAGCAGATTCTGCAGTGCGCGTTGGGCAAACCGGGCTGTTTGCTCGGCACTGCCGTCTGCAGCGGCACCGGTTGCCGCGAGCAGGTCGAAAAGTTCCCGCTGCGGCGGATGCGGCGTGGTGCTCGGTAGGGACTGCATGGCGCTCATAGGGGGGGCTCCTGATCGGGCAGTGATTCGTGATCCTTGACACCATGATCAGGGGGGAGTGGCTCAAGGAGTGAGCCACTCAGGCGGGGGTGGTGCTACATTTTTCGCAGCGCTCCTTTCGGTGCCCGGCATGGGGCCGGACCGTGCAAGGGCGCCGTGCAGGGTGCATCCATGGGCAATACCGACCGGCTCTATCGCATTGAAAGCCTCATCAAGTCCCGCGGGCATGTCAGCTTTGAAGACATGATGGAAACGCTGGAGGTTTCCCGCGCCACCCTCAAGCGCGACTTGGCCTACCTGCGGGACCGCATGGGCGCACCCATCGAATACGACCGCTTCATGGGGGGCTACACCCTGCTCAAGGACGGGCAGGATGGCCGTGGCGACCGCCACGAGTTGCCCGGGCTGTGGTTCAGCGAACGCGAGTTGTACGCTTTGCTCACGGCCCATCAACTGTTGTCGGAGATCGACACCGATGGGGTGCTCAGCCGCCACCTCCAGCCTTTGCTCGAACGGATCCACACCTTGCTGGGTACCGACAACCTGACCTCGGCAGATGTGATCAAGCGGGTGAAGATCCTCACGCCCGCCAAGCGTCCGGTCTCCAGCCAGTGGTTCGAGCGGGTCACCGAATCGCTCATCAAGCGCCGCCGCCTGCAAATGGTTTATCACACCCGCAGCCGAGGTGAATCCGGCGCCCGCACCGTCTCACCGCAGCGCCTGGTGCATTACCGCGCCACCTGGTACCTCGACGCCTGGTGCCACAAGGCCCAGGGTCTGCGCCGCTTCGCCTTGGATGCCATCGAAGACGCCGAGGTGAGCGATGAAAAAGCCAAGGACGTGTCGCTCAAGACCGTGCAGGCCGAGATGGATGCGGGCTACGGCATCTACGCCGGGGCCAAGCCCCAGTGGGCGGTGCTCGTGTTCGAGCCGCAGGCCGCACAGTGGATTTCACGCGAACAGTGGCACCCGCAGCAGGAAGGCCGTTGGCGCGATGACGGCCGCTTCGAACTGCGCCTGCCCTACGTTCAGGAAACCGAGGTGGTGATGGATGTGCTGCGACACGGCGCGGAGGTCACCGTGCTGTCGCCCGCGTCCCTGGTCAAGCGGGTGCGCGACGCCTTGGGGGCGGCCGCGGCGCTGTACCGCTAGCCGCTCAGCTGCCAGACTGCCCCGTGCGTTTGGCCCACTGCGGCCGGCGCATTTCGAAGCGGTCTTCTTCCCGCAGGGTGAAGTAGTCGCCCGCGCCGCCACCGCGCAGCACCGGGTTGCCCAGCGTGGTGCGGTACACGCCGTCCACGATCAACGACTCGTCGATGTGCACGCCCACCACTTCGCCGAACACCATCCAGGTGTCCACCGGTGTGCCATCGGCCCGCTGCAGACGGTGCACTTGCGTCAGCCGGCATTCAAACGACACGGGGCTTTGGGCCACCCGCGGCGAGGCAATCAGGCGCGAAGGCTCGGGCGTCAGCCCCGCCAGGGTGAACTCGTCGATCTCGGGCGGTGCATCGATGCAGGTCTCATTCATCGCTTCGGCCAAGCCGCGCGTCACCAGGCTCCAGGCGAACTCGCCGGTGGCCTCGATATTGCGCAGGCTGTCCTTGGCCCCGATGCTGGCAAAACCCACGATGGGCGGTACATAGTTGAAGCCGTTGAAGAAACTGTAGGGCGCCAGGTTCAGCACGCCTTGCGGCGATCGGGTGGAAATCCAGCCGATGCTGCGGGGACCCACGATCGAATTGAAGGGGTCGTGCTTGAGTCCGTGGCCCTTGCTGGGTTCGTAGAAATGTCCGCTCATGTGGGCTCCAAGCTATCGCCGGTGATGGGCCCGCGCCCACTGAACCGGTCCAGCGTCAAATAGATCACGGGCGTGATGTACAGCGTGATGGCCTGCGAGACGATCAGGCCGCCCACCACAGCCAAGCCCAAGGGTTGGCGCAATTCGGCGCCGGCGCCTATGCCCACTGCAATCGGAAGCGCCCCCACCAGCGCGGCAAGGGTGGTCATCATGATGGGCCTGAACCGCAGGATGCAGGCCTCGCGGATGGCCACCGCCGGGCTCATGCCTTCGTGGCGTTGTGCGTCCAGGGCGAAGTCGATCATCATGATCGCGTTTTTCTTGACGATGCCGATCAACAGGATGATGCCGATGGTGGCAATCAGCGTGAGTTCCATGCCAAAGGCCATCAGCGTCAGCAGCGCCCCCGCGGCCGCCGAGGGCAGGCCCGCCAGAATGGTGATGGGGTGGATGTAGCTCTCGTACAGCACCCCCAGCAGCATGTAGATCACCACCAGCGCGGCCACGATCAGCACCGCCTGGCCCTGCTGCGAGCTCTTGAACACCGCCGCATCGCCGCCGTACTTGGTGACGATGGACCGGGGCAGTTGGATCTCATTGCGGATTTCGTCGATGCGGTCGGTGGCGTCGCCCAGGGCTGCGCCAGGCGCCAGATTGAACGACAGCGTGACGGCTTGCAGTTGGCCCACATGGTTCACCGCCGTGGGGCCCACCGTGCGCTTGACCGTGGCCAAGGCACTCAAAGGCACCAGCGTGCCGCTGACCGATCGTACGGTGATGCCTTCGAAGGCCCGCTCGTCCACCTTGGCCTCGGGCGCGAATTCCATGATCACGCGGTAGGTGTCCACCGGCGTGAAGATGGTGGACACCTGCCGCTCGCCCAACGCCGTGTAGATGGCCGAGCGGATGGTGTCCATGGGCACGCCCATCGAATTGGCCCGTTCGCGGTCGATGTTAAGAGTGGCCTGCAGGCCGCGCAGTTGCGAGTCGGTGGTGACATCGCGAAACAGCGCATCGGCACGCAGCTTTTCCTGCAGCCGGTTGGCCCAGGTGTCCAACTCCGAAGGCTCGACGCTCTGCAGCACATACTGGTAGCGCGCCTTGCTCGGGCGGCTGCCCACATTGAGGTTCTGCACCGGGCGCATGAACACCGCAATGCCGGCAATGGCGCGGGTGCGCTTGCGCAGGTCTTCAATCACCGCCTTCATGGCTTCGCGCTCGGCGCGCGGCTTGAGGTTGACGAACAGCCGCGCATTGTTGGGCGTGGCGTTGCCGCCCACCACGCTGTTGACCGTGGCCACCGACGGATGCTTGAGGAAGACCTCAATCACCTTCTGCTGAAGGCTTAGCATCGCTTCAATCGACACATCTTCGGCGGCCTCGGTGGTCACTTGAATTTGGCCAATGTCCTCTTCCGGAAAAAAGCCCTTGGGGATCACCCAGAAGGTCCAGGCGGTGGCTGCGAAGGTGGCCAACGCCACGCCCAACACCGTCTTGCGCCAACGCAGGGCCAAGTCCAGGCTTCGGGTGTAGCCGCCAAGCACCGCGTCGAAACCCCGCTCAAATGAACGCACCACCGCTCCGGGCGGCTTCTTGTGGGCTTCATCGGTCAAGAAGCGCGAAGCCAGCATCGGCACCAGGGACAGCGACACGAAGGCCGAGGCCAGGATGGCCAAGCCCACCACCACGGCGAATTCATGCAGCAGCAGGCCGATCACCCCCGGCATGAAGAACACCGGGATGAACACTGCCACCAGCGAGGTGGAAATCGAGATGATGGTGAAGCCCACCTCGCGCGCGCCTCGCAGCGCAGCTTGAAAGGGGGGCTCGCCTTTTTCCACATGGCGCACGATGTTTTCCAGCACCACGATCGCATCATCCACCACCAGGCCCACAGCCAGCGTCAAGCCCAGCAGCGAGATGTTGTCCAGCGAATAGTTCAGCCCCCACAGCATGGCCACCGCCCCCATCAGAGAAACCGGCAACGACAGGCTGGGAATGGCCGTGGCCACGAAGCGGCGCAGGAACAGGAAGATGACCAGCAGCACCAACACGATGGTGCCTATCAGCGTCAGCGTCACATCGTGCAGCGCCTCGCGAATGGAGACCGACCGGTCATTGGTCACCCGCATGGCAATCGAGGCGGGCAGTTGCGCCTTGAGCTCTTCCAACGCAGCCTTGGCCGCATCCACCACCTGCACCGTGTTGGCGTCCGGCAAACGGAATACCGCCAGTGAAATGGAGGGTTCACCGTTGAAGCTGGCAAAGCTCTTGACGGATTCGAAGCTGTCCTCCACACGGGCCACATCACGAAGGCGCACCGGTGTGCCGCCACGGCTGCTGATGATGAGGTCGCCGAACTCGGCCGCACTGCGCAGCTGCCGGTTGGCCTGCACGGTCAGAATCTGCCGCGGCCCGTCCAGTGTGCCCAGCGGCGTGTTCACATTGGCGGCAATCAGCGCCACGCGCACATCGTCCACCGTCAGGTTACGCCCCTGCAGCGCCTCAGGCAGCAGCCGCACCCGCACGGCATAGCGCTTGGCACCAAACACGCTGATCTGCGCCACACCGGCCAGTGTGGACAGGTTGGGCACGATCACTTGGTCAGCGTAGGCCTGGAGTTCGCGCGTGTCCAGCGAAGGGGAATTGAGCGTGACGAACAGTACCGGGGAGTCCGATGGGTTGACCTTGCGGTAACTCGGCGGCGCGGTCATCTCCAGCGGCAGCGCGCGCTGCGCGCGCAACAGCGCGGCCTGCACATCCACCGCCGCTGCATCGATATTGCGGCTTTCGTCGAACTCGATGGTGACGCTGGTCTGGCCCAGGGTGCTGGTGGAGCTGATCTGCGCCACGAAGGGAATGGTTTGAAACTGCTGCTCCAGCGGCAGCGCCACCGCAGTGGCCATGTCTTCGGGGCTGGCGCCCGGCAGATTGGCCGACACATTGATCACCGGCGTGTTGTAGCTGGGCAGGGCGGCCACCGGAATGAAGCGCAGGCTCAGCACACCGGCCACGATGATGGCCAAGTTCAACAGCACCGTCATCACCGGACGGCGGATGAAGATCTCTGAGAGGTTCATCGCGCCGCCGCTTCCTGGGGCTTGTCCGTCGGGCCCTTGTTGTTTTTGTCGTCGCGCCCGCGGTCAATCACCTTGGAGCCGTTGCGCAGGTTCTG
This sequence comes from Azohydromonas lata NBRC 102462, assembly GCA_945878385.1. Classification (GTDB taxonomy): domain Bacteria; phylum Pseudomonadota; class Gammaproteobacteria; order Burkholderiales; family Burkholderiaceae_C; genus RFTU01. The sequence goes on from CAMCTE010000045.1 coordinate 12,861, forward strand.
CCGCCCTTCCACCACCACCCGGTCGCCCGGCGCGATACCCTTGACCGAGGCCATGCCGTCGGCCATGGCCAACACCTCGATGGGGCGCGACTGGGCCACACCCTCGTCGTCCACGGTGAAGACGGTGCGGCCCCGGGCGCCTTGCACCACGGCCGCCAGCGGAATCACCGCGCCACCTTCTATGGACTGCAGGTTCATCCTCACCTTCACATAGGCACCTGGCCACCAGCGTGCGTCACGGTTGTCGATTTCGGCTCGCACGCGCACGGTGCCGGAGGCGGCATCCACGGTGTTGTCCACGAAGACCAGCGGTGCGGCCGGCGCGCCGGCTGAGCCTGAAGCGTCTTCCGCTGCCCGTACCTGCACCACCGCGGCGCGTGACTTGATGGCCGCCAAGGCGTCACCCAGATGCCGCTGCGGCAACGAAAAGGTGACCAGGGCCGGGTGCAGTTGGCTGATGGTCACCAGTGCAGCGCCGCCTGGGCTGACATAGGCGCCGGGGTGCACCGAGATGGTTCCCAAGCGGCCCTCTTGAGGCGCTGCCACCGTCATGAACGAAAGCGCCACCTGCGCCACATTCACCGCTGCACGCGAGGCGGCCACAGCGGCCTCCTGCGTTTGCGCGGCCGTACGCTGACCGTCCACAGCGCCTTGTGAAATGAAGTTCTGGGCCAGCAGGTCTTCGCTGCGCTTGAGCTGCCGCCGCGCATCGGCCAGCGCCGCTTCATCGCGCAGCAGTTGTGCCTGCGCGCGCTCCAGTTGCGCGCGTTCGTTGCGGTCGTCCAACTTGAACAAGGTCTGACCCAATCTGACCGAGTCGCCCTCGCGCACCATGACTTCACGCACCGTGGCGGCAACCTGTGCCCGCACATCCACCGAGCGCCGCGCCGATACCGTCCCCGTGAGGTCCAGCCCCACCGCCAGGCTGCGCTTCTCGGCTTTGACGAGCGTGACGGAAACAGGGCCGCCGCCACCGCCTGTCCCGCGCGCACCTGCTGCATTGCCGGTTGGGGCAAGCGCTGCGCCGGGGGCCGATGCCGCCGTGGCCCCGGCCGCTGGTGCCGCTGCGCCAGTGGGGGCTGCGGTCGGCTGTGCCGTGCCCGGGGCCGTGCCTGGGCTCTGACCGGTGCAGGCCGACAACACGGCAGCCCAGGCCAACAGTGCCCACGCCGCCCGGGGCGTTGCGTGGCTGGACCGGTCCTTCATCTTCTCTTGCATGGAATGTTCGTTCTCATGAGATGCGAGCCAACACCGTCGCAGGCGGCTGGCGCATCAGGGTGTACACGCGCGCGGTGGTCGAGTGGATGTCGCCAACGCTGCATTTCAGGGCACGGGCCGTTTCTTTGGGGCTGAGCCCCCGGCCCAGGGCACCCAGGATCTGATCGACTTCGGGGGCCACATCACCCGCACGCCGCAGGCCGTCCAGCACGCTGCGCGCCAACGCGGGCGACAGGTCTGGCCCACCGCGCAGTATGCGTTGCAATCCCTCCACCTGCCGTTCGTATCGGTCTTGCTTGAGCAGGTAGCCATGCACGCCCATCTGCAGCGCTGGCAGCAGCCGCTCTTCCTCGTCGTACAGCGTGGTGGCCACTCGCCAACAGCTCGAAGGCAGTCGGGCGATCAGCTCCAGCGCCGCCACATCGTCCAGGTCGATGTCGATCAGGGCAATATCGAAACCCTGCAGCAAGGGCGGCGCCTCCTGCGGTGTCGTCACCGCATGCACGGCAATCCGCCGGTGCACCGCGGTGCACAGAACCCGATTGAGGATGCTGCGCGCCACGGCGCTGCCCTCCACCAACAGCGCCTGCGCCGCTCCCGGGCCGTTCAGACCGGCAGGCGCGCTGTCCTTGCTCATGGCAAACGGAAGGGCCATGGGGCCATGCGACCGGTGAAGCTCAGGCCGTCGCCGGATTGACCAGCACCAGCTTGCCCTTCACGGCGCGGGTGGCCATCAGGGCATAGGCCTGTGGCACCTCGTTCATGGGCAATACGCGGTCGACGGCCGGCCGTATCAGGCCCTGGCGATACCAATCCACCAGTTGCCCCAGAGCCCGCTCAAAGGCCTGTGG
>CAMCTE010000046.1 GCA_945878385.1 Azohydromonas lata NBRC 102462
GTTCGCGCTGCTCCAACGCCGCCAAGCGATCTTCAAGGCGAGAACTGGGATTGGCTGTCTGGCGAGCCACAAACGCGGCCTTGCTGCGAAGCTGGGTGGCCAATGAATGGGCCCGCTCGCGGATCGGGTGTTGGGCGCCCAATTCCAGCAAAGGCGGCTGTGCACGCCCGCGCTTGACGACCTCGTTGACCTTGAGCAACGACATCAGCCGCATGCTCACGAATGCAGAAGCCGGAGCGCCACCGGCGGCCAAGCTGAGCTGCAGGCGCATGCGAGGCACTTCCACTTCCAAGGCTTCAGAGACCTCGTCAGCCACCGGTGCGGATGCAACACCCCGAAAGCGTGACGGCTGCGAAGGGTGCCGCATGGAGCGCGCACGCCCCATGCACAGAAAGATGTCCACTTCGCCGGCTTCCAGCAGGGACGCCCAGGGCGCCAGGTCCAACTCCAACACCTCGGGGTCGGACTGCGCGTCGTAGGCCACCGCCGTCCCGTCAGGCATGACGCCCTCGACCTGAACAATCCTCAGGACACCGGTCACCAAGAGGCTCTCGTCGAGCGTCAGCGCACGAATGCCCCACCCATAAGGATTGGCGGCAAGTCCATGCCAGGCCACCAACGCGTCGACGCGCCCGCTTTCCTGCTGAAAGTGTTGAGGGCACAGCAGCTGCCCCTCATGCCACTGGATTCGGTCAGGGGGCGGTGCGGGGTGCGTCATGGCCGAGTCCGATCATCAGGTTCGCAAAGGCGTCGGACGGCCATCACCGCTTGCCCACCTCGGCCGTGCGAAAGCCGCGCCCACCAAGTTCGATCATGTAGCCAGCCGCAGACAGCGACATTCTCTCGCGGTGATCACCCGCACCCGGGTAATGGGCAAATGCGAGCACCGTATGGGCCACATGCCCCTGCAGGTGGGTGGAATCCAGCATGATGGATTGCCCTGGGACGATTTCCAGACTGATGGTGGTCAAGGCGTCAGGAAAACTGCGGCGCAGGTCGCCACGCGTTCCAAACCACTTTGATGCAGGACTGCTCAACAAGGCCTCCGACAAAGCCGCATCCTTGACGAAAACGATGTCCAGCGCAACTGGGCTGTTCTGATTGGCGTCGCGCGAGGCGCTGACCACCACATTGCGCCACGCAGGGGCTTGCGGCTTGCTGCCGCCGAACAATCCCGAAGCGAAGGACCCGATCTTGCCGGTGACCGCCTTGATGCTGGCGCAACCCGAAAGGGTCATCGTGCCAGCCGCCGCGAAACCCGCCAACACCACACGCCTTCGAACGATTGCAGCCTCATCGGCGCTGCCCGGCGCAGCCTGCCCCCGGCGGCTCACGGAACTGCCGAGCGAGGAATCTCTGCAGTGGGCTTGCCGGCGGATTTGATCGTTCATCGCGTCCTTGTCGGATTCAAGGGCTGGGCCAATCTGATCCGGCCGCTGTGGCCAGATTTCCAAAGTCATCGTTCGTCTGATCCTAGCATAATAATCAGGAACTTAGCGCGAATTGCGAGAATCAACGTCATCAATCCGGCATGAATACAAGGTTACTGGGTTGAGTGAGATTCCCACGTCAGGCCTGATGACTTAAGTTATTGATTTTGAATAATTAAAAACTGAAGTCCGTTTCAAGACTTGGGCCGGGGCCGCCCGGTGAGTAACGAACACAGGCCTGACCATGCACCGCCATGTTGCCGATTGGCAACGCGCGAATCAGCGCCCGGCGGGCACCACGGGTGCAGCGGGCGCAGGCGGCGCAGCGTTGGGGGATGCCTGCGGCAGTGCCCCCTCGGGTGCAATGCCAACCGCGCGCGGCAGCGCATGGGGCGGCGACCCCAGGCGCGCTGCCTCCTCCTGCAAACCGGGCTTGAGTCGCTGCCCGAACAGGAAGCCGAGCGTGAACACCAACACCAACAACAGCAGCGAAAAACCCAGGGTCAGGCCGATCAGGCGGGGGGTCATGCTGAAACGAATTTCCATGGGCTTCCTTTGTGGAGCGAGACCAGCGGCCTCAGGGCACTTGAACCGTGGTTTGCCCGGGCGCATTGATGGCAATCATTCCACCCCAAATGCACATCAACTTGGATGAATTGTTGAGCGTGGGCATGTTGCCCAGCAGAACCGTGGGCGCACCAGGCACCCAGGGGGCTGGCGTCATTGGAATGCAAGGCATGGGTGTGAGAGCCCCCAAGGCGGCAGCTGTTGCAGCCGCCACCATGGGATTGGCCATCGATTGACACATGCCAAACGGCAGGATGTTCACCATGGGTTTGTTGTCCATGATGTTGGCAGCCGGGGTGGTTGTGAATACCCGATTGACCGGCAGCACCATCAGCGTGCCCGGCGCCACGCCAAAGCTGCACTTGAGCATCGCGCCCATGCAGACCTGCTGACCCATCAGCGCCCCCTCATGAGTTGATGCAGCCTGGCGACCACGGTGCCGGACTCGGATTGGGTGTCGGTGATATCGCGGCCGTCTTCATCAAAACGACGCGGCGGCTGCAGCGGTCGACCCTGCGCGTAGTCCGATTCCTCCATGAGCTGGCCCGACGGCCAGAAGCGCTGCAGCGGCCCGTGCAGACGGTTGTCTTCGTAGGAAGCCGACTGCACCACCGTGCCGGCCGCGTCGAAGTCTTGCGACAACCCGTGCAGAAGGCCGCGCCGATAGCTGGCCGTGCGCACGAGTTGCCCCTGGAGAAAGAACTCGGCAACACCTTGCATGTGGCCCTCTTCGTAGGGGATGCGAGAGCTGATGTCGCCCGCAGCGTCTCGGCTGACGGTGAGTCCGCACAGCTCGCCTCGAACCCACATCTGTTCGGCCACGCACACGCCGCCGGCGTGCACGGACATCAAGCCATGCTGCAGCCCGCTTTCGTACTCAATCTCCTGCGCGAGTTGTCCCTGCTCATCCCAGACCTGCATGAGCCCATGCAACTGGCCATCGACGAAGTGAGCACGCAACAGGCAGTGCCCAGCTTCTGGGTCAAAACGCTCCATCAAGCCGTGGAGAGTGCCGTCCCGCACTTCGCAGCGCATCAGCAGGCGACCCTGCTCGTCGTGTTCCTGAAGGACCGAGGGTGAGGCGGCGGTGGGCTCGTCCATTTGAATGCCGTCGTTCAATTGATCTTGGCAAGCGCACCCTTGAGGGTGAGGATGCCGCTGGCCTCCACCGTCTGCATGCCCGAGGCCTTGCTGTTGATGATGGTGGCCTTTTGGTCGAGCTGCACGCCCGCCTCGTTTTTCATGTTCACGCCGGCCTTCGCGGTGAGGTCGGTGCCGGCCTGTGCCGTCAATGCGGTGCCTGCCTTGAGCGTCATGGCAGTTCCCGACTGCATCATCACCGAATCGCTGGACTTGATGGTGATTCCTCCGGTAACCGTGATGGTCAGGGAACCCTTGACCGTGAGCGCATAGTCGCCATCGACCGTCTGCGTGAAATTGCCCTTGACCGAGTGGGTGTAGTCGGCCTCATTCGTGTGGGTCTCGTTGCCGGTGATGGCCACGGTACGGGTGCCTTTGACTGTGAGCGACTCGTTGCCCTTCTTGATCTCGGTGGTGCGGTTGCCCTCCTCGATGTTGCGGGTCTCGTTGCCTTTGATGACCTTGGTGGACAAGTCGTTTTCAATCTCCACGGCCATGTCCTTCTGGGCATGGATGTAGAGCTGCTCGGCGTCCTTCTTGTCCTCCATGCGAATTTCGTTGCCGGCCGTCCCCTTCTTCGACGAGCGAGTCTTGATGGTGGACTGCGTCTGGTTGGCCGGCAGCGTGACCGGCGTCTTGTTCTCGCCGTTGTAGACGCATCCGGTGACCAAGGGGCGTGAAGGATCGCCATTGATGTAGGTGATGACGACCTCCTGCCCCACGCGAGGCAGGAACAGCGCACCGAAGCCCTTGTCGGCCACGGTCTGGCTGACGCGTATCCAGGGAGAGCTCTTTTCGTTCTTCTGGCCCTCACGGTCCCAGGGAAACTGCACCTTGATGCGACCGTGCTCATCGGTCCAGATCTCTTCGCCGCTGGAGCCCACCACCAGAGCGGTTTCGCTGCCCAGTGCACGGGGCTGCGGTGTCACGCGCGCGGGCCGGAACGGCACACTGGACGGGAAGGCTTCAAACAGATTGGGGTAGGCATCGTCCTGCGCCAGATGCTGAATGCGCCGCAGCACAAACGAAGCATTCAGGGCGCCGACGAAGTGGTCCTTGAGCGTGAACTTGCAGCCGGCCGTGAATGGGTAGGCATAACTGTGGCCACGCAGGGTTTGCGCCTGCACCTGCGCCGACTGCACCCACACCTTGGCCAGCGCCGTGGCGTCGGCGGCCTTGGTATGCCCAGCCGGGTACTCATAGGATTTGCCCGAGCCGGCCGTGGCCGCATGCGATCCTTCAAGTGAAGTGCTCGGGGTCAGGTAGTCGTAATCGGAAACCGTGAGTTCCTTGAGCACGACGCGGTGCTCATGCTCGAAGCGGTAGACAGTGTCGATCGCATTGACCAGACCCGTCTGCTGCAGGTAGCGCATAGTCTTGGCGTCGGTGCAATCGACGTGAGCGGAAGTGGCGTCAGCCAACACCATGGTGTGACTGCCGCTGGCGAACTTGAAGTAGTAGAAGATGCCCACCTGCTCCATCAGGCGGCTGATGAAATCGAAATGGGTTTCGTCGTACTGAACGACATAGTCCAGCGCCGGATAGGTGCCGGTGAGCTTGTCTTCCAGCGTCACTGAGAACTCACCCAACACCGCATTGACGATGTCTTTGATGGATTTGGCCTGGAAGATGCGCCGGTCGCGGGCCAGCGTCAGCAACCAGAGTTTGGGCACCACTTCCGCCTGGTAGGCCGCGAAGTCCACATCCTGCCCGGTGTGCACAAAGCGGTTGACCATACCGCTGATGTAGCGCTTGGGCCCATCGGGGATCTCGATGGTGATGGTGACGTCCTTGCCGACGATGCTGGCGGCGCTCAGCGAAGTCTTGCCCGAGCGCATGGACAAGGAAAAGCGAAACAGTTCGCTGATGCCCTCGCTGCCGTCCAGCGCGTCAAGAATCAGGTCGTCCGTGCCCAGTGGCGTGGAGATCGACAGCAGCCCGCCGGGCTGCTTGTAACCGCTTCTCATGCGCCCACGCCGACCGGCACATCGGTGAAGCGGTACTGGAACTGTCCGGCCGCATCGGTGGCCACATGCACGGCGCTGAAGGGCTTGAGCATCGACATGCGCTCAAGCACCAGGGTAGAAAGCTCAGGCAGCACCGTCTGGGTGAGGATGTAGTCGATGTTGCGCGCGCCGCTGTCGACCTCGGTGCACCGTGCGGTGATCAGGTCGAGCACCGCTGCGTCCCAACTCAGCCGCGCGCGGTGGTTGGCCATGAACCGGTCGACCAACTTGCGCAGCTTGAGCTCCACGATTCCGCGTATTTGTGCGTCGGCCAGTGGGTAGTAGGGCACGAGCACCACGCGGCCGAGAAAGGCAGGACTGAACTGGCGCAGCAGCGAAGGACGAAGCCGTTCCACGAGCACGTCGGCCGCAGGCCGCACACCTCCCTCACAGGCCTGGGTGATCACATCCTGCGACGCATTGGAAGTCAAGAGAATGAGCGTGTTCTTGAAGTCGATGGTGACGCCCTCACCGTCTTCCATCGTTCCTTTGTCGAAAACCTGAAAGAACAGCTCCAGCACATCCGGGTGGGCCTTTTCCATTTCGTCCAGCAGCACCACGCTGTAGGGCCGCCGGCGCACGGCTTCGGTGAGCACGCCGCCTTGCCCATAGCCCACATAGCCGGGCGGCGCGCCCTTGAGGCTGGAGACGGAGTGCGCCTCCTGGAACTCCGACATGTTGATGGTGATCATGTTGCGCTCGCCGCCGTACAGCATGTCGGCCAGCGCCACGGCGGTTTCGGTCTTGCCCACGCCGCTGGGGCCTACGAGCATGAACACACCCACCGGCTTGCCCGGGTCGTCCAGATCGGCGCGAAAGGTGCGCACGCGGCGAGCGATGGCATCCAGCGCCGCCTCCTGCCCCACGACGCGTTCGGCCAGGCGGTCCTTGAGGTGCAGCACGGTGTGGATCTCATCGGCCATCATCTTGCCCACCGGAATGCCGGTCCAGTTGGAGATGACATCGGCCACGATGCGCGAATCCACGCACACCGGCACCAGTGGCTCGTCGTCCTGGATGGCTTCAAGGCCCTTGATCAGGCGCTGAAGTTGCGCCATGTTGTGCTGCTGAGGGTCGTCGTCCTCATCGGCGAGGGAATCGACAGGCGGGGTGTCGGGCGGCAAACCGGCAGCCGGCTGCGATGCACCATCGGCCGCCTGTTGTGCCAGATTGCGGCGCAGGCGCAGAATCTCCTGGACGGCCTGCCGCTCATCCTGCAGCTTGTCACGCAGCCGTTTGGCTTTTTCCTCTGCAGCGTCGAGCTCCGTCTGCAATTGGGACATGCGCGCAGCGGTATCCGCCGCCGCATCACCGGTGGCCAAAGCCCGGCGGCGCACCCTCAACTCGGACTGAAGCGTGGCAATGTCGCGCTCCAACGCCTCCAGGGGCTCGGGCATGCCCGACTGACCCACGGCCACACGGGCACAAGCCGTGTCCAGCACACTGATGGCCTTGTCGGGCAGTTGGCGTCCGGTGATGTAGCGGTGGGATAGTCGCACCGCGTCGCGCACCGCATCGTCCAGGATGTCCACACCATGATGTCGCTCGAGCGTGGCCACCATGCCCCGAAGCATCTCGACCGCGCCGTCCGTGCTGGGTTCGTCGACCTTGACCACCTGAAACCGACGCGCCAATGCAGGGTCGCGCTCGACATACTTCTTGTATTCGGCCCAAGTGGTGGCGGCGATGGTGCGCACCTCGCCTCGCGCCAGTGCGGGCTTGAGCAGATTGGCTGCATCGCCCTGCCCTTCGCTGCCACCGGCTCCAATGAGCTGATGGGCCTCGTCAATGAACAAGACGACGGGCACGGGCGAAGCGCGCACCTCGGCGATCACCGACTTCAGACGGTTTTCAAATTCGCCCTTGATGCCGGCGCCGGCCTGCAGCAAGGCCAAGTCCAGGGAGCGAACCGACACATTGAGCAGGGCAGGCGGTACCTGACCCTTGACGACACGCTGCGCAAATCCCTCCACCACAGCAGTCTTGCCCACACCAGCCTCGCCTGTGAGGATGGGATTGTTCTGACGCCGGCGCAGCAGCACATCGATGATCTGACGGATTTCGGGATCGCGTCCCACGATGGGGTCGACCCGGCCCTGCCGGGCCAGCTCGGTGAGGTCGGTGGTGTATTGGTCCAGAGATGGTGTGGCGCTCTTGCCACCCGGGGCTGCCATGGGCATCTGCATGGGGCGGGCGGCGGCGGGGTCGGCGCCGCCGGCTTCGACCCCAGCAGGTCTTGGGCCACCGGCGTCCTCATCGGATTCGGCCAGCAGGGTGGACAACTGGTTGCGCAGCGTGTCGCGCGGAATCGTCAGCAACTGCGGGGCGGTTTCCAACAGCAGGCCGCGAAGGCTGTCCACTTCGAGCAGCGCCAGCAAAATGGTGCCCGAGCGGATCTGTTGTTCGCCCAACACCATCGAGCTCAGCAGCCAGGCCTCTTGCAGCATGGGTGCCAAGTGAGGCGAAAGAGCCGGTGTGCGGCCATTGCCCCTTTTGAAGCGGTCCATGCTCTGCTGGAGTTGGTCGATGACTGTCTGCGGCTGGATCTGATGCTGCAGCAGGATGCGCTGGAGGTCGGGCGCCGGGCCTTCGAGCAGCCGCATCAGCACATGTTCGATGTCCACGCTGTAGTGCGTGTGCTGCACGCAGAGCTCAGCAGCCTGCGTCATGGCGCGCTTGCACTCCGGATTGAGCTTGCCCAGCAGGGTGCGGATGTCGATGTCCATCGTGGTTGTCGGGGCCAGGGGACCCGGTCAGGTTCGAAGCAGGAAACGGGTGGCCTGCACCGGCGCATCAGCGCGCGGGCGCGATGGCGCGTTGCCAGGGGCTGGAGACGCACATTGCCCACCGAGCCAGGCCGTGGTGCCCAGGCGTGCCTGCGCCTCAGGCGCCGACGCACCCGGGCCCGACAAGCGGCACTGGCGCGAGCCGCCGAGCTTGAGTGGCACCTGAACTTCAACGCGCAAACGCGATTGGAGATGGCGCTGGATCAGCCAGGCCATGCGACGGTGGGCAGGTTGCCCAGGCAGCAGGGATTCGAGCGTCGGCCGATCTTGCGGCTCGACCAGGCAACCGATGGCCGCAGACTGGTCCCAGGCCTTCAGGCCCAGTGAGCCATTGATGCCCAGCCGCAGCGCTTGGGCGTTGGCACCTTTGGGACGGCCGAGCACCGCGCGCTCATGCGCGGGCAGGGTGATCCATGCACCTGTCAGGGAGTGGCCCTGTACCTTGAGTCCCATGCCATCGGCCAGCAGGGCCTGCAGGCTGGCCATGGAGCGCGGCGCGGCCGCCTGCAGTGCCGCGTGCCGCATCCAGGGCCATTCACCTTGGGGGCCGCGCGCGCCGGCAGCCAGGCCCAAGCCCGACAAGGCATCAATGAGCCCGACCACGGCCGAAGCACCCGGGTGCCCGCTTTGCAAGGCCAAGCGATGCTTGATGCGGCTGCGGTACAGGAAGGACAGAGTCCGGCGGTTGAAGATGTCCAGGAAGGCCAGGCCGGAATCGTCGCGCCGACGCTGCTGCTCCAACAGCAGCTCAGTGAAGGCCACCGGCAACGGGCCCTGTGCGCCGGCCAGGCTCAAGACTGCACTGACCAGTTGAAACGGCGGTCGAAACTTTGCATCCGACTCATCGCTGCGGGTGACGCTGGCGATGTCACTTGAAGCGAAGGACAAGGAAGGGTCCGCCCTGAGGTCCACGGCCTCGTCCATTCCCTGCGAAGTACCCAACCGCGCGCGGTCAGGCGTGGCACGCTCCAGCAGGTTCAGCGCCTGGAACAGGTCAAAGCCCTGTGGATGGGCCAGCAGCCGCGACATCAGATCAGACATTGACGCCCCGTCATGGCAGGCCACTGCTTCCAGGGCTCACCTTGTCGATCGACCTGCAACTGTACAAACGAATTGATGGTGGTGTAGAGCGCCAAAAACCGGGCCAATACTGCACCCAACAGCAAAGGCGAACCCGCGGCGAACCCCTGTTCGTCAAACTCCAGCCGCACCAGCGTACCTTGGCAATGCCCTCGCCAGGTCTGGCGACCGATGCGTGCGGTGCAGGGCTCGGATCTCAGGCTGCGCAGTGCGCGGATTTGGGACTGCTGTTGACCGCCCTCGCCCGCAAACAGCATCAGGAGGTCTCGCAGATGCTGCAGCCCCTGGCCTTGCTCCACGAGTGTCTGATGGTTCAGGCGCATCAAGGCCACCAAGGCTCTGAGCATTTCCGCACCGCTGACCGCCGACACGGGCGCGCTGGGTTCATACAAAGTTCGGATGTGCAGGGATTCAGACAAGCCACTGCCCAGCAGGACAGCGCCTGCAGGCACCTGCTCAGCCAAGCGTCGGTTCGTACACAACACCTGGGCGTAGACCACCGGTTCGGATGCAACGGTTGCGGGATCCGCGCGGTCTACAAAAGACAGGAAAGTGTCGGTACCCGAGAGGCCTTTGCGCAAGGTGGGCTCCTGACGAGCCGTCCACAACAGACCTGGCTCATCCTGGTCGAACTGGCCTTCGGGCCTGAGCGCTTCCCAATCTCCAAACGCGTGGGCCACATGGCGGGCCGTGTCCGCCTGGGGATCGGAGATCGTCACCGATTCCACGGCATGGATCTCGACATGTTCCTCACGGTTGCGATCGGCCACGAGCGGATACTCGGATCGCCTGCGGTCCAGAGTGATCGGCTCACTGGTCATTTGGAACAGGTTGACCACCGGCACGCACCCCAACCGGAAAGTCCCTTTGTTCACGCGGCCCAGGACGGGCGAGCTGCGATTGAAGACCAAGCGCAGACCCAGGCTGCGTGCGTGGCTGAGCCGATGCCGCAAGCCCCTGATTTCAAAAAACTGGAACTTCCGCGGGAAGGTGAAGTATTCCTGTAGCAATGGGTAGGCGGGATGGGCATGCGCAGGCCGCGGAATGACCTCCTGTCCGTCTTCGAATCCGCACTCACCCAAGGCATCTGCACCCAGGCTGACCACGCTTGAGTCCAACAGCAACTGCACATCCTCCAGCGAGGACAGAATCAGTTCATGCAAGGGCATGGTGGACAACAGCTCGCCGGCCAGGTGCAGCCGCAGCGCATCCAATTCAAGCTCGGCCAGTTCCACGCCCGCCAGCGTTGAAAAATGGATTTCCAATGTTCGGCTGTCGACTGCCTGCGCGAGGCTCACCTCCAAGGGCCAAAGCACCGTGTCCCACGCCACCTGAAATCGGCACACTTCACCTGAGGCGGACAAAGCCTGGAGTTGCGCGCCACGGGGCACCGTCAACCCCGAAGTGACCTTGCCCTGCTTGGGATCCAAGGCCAGCTGCGCCACTGTGATCGAAGGCACCGAGCGCACCAGGCTGGGACACAAGTTGTCCAGCAAGGCCTGCGCCACCTGCGGGAATTCGCGGTCAAGGTCGCGGTGTACGCGCGCATTGAGGAACGCCACCGCCTCAATCAGGCGCTCCACATGAGGGTCGGAGGATTCCTGTTCACCCAGCGCCAGACGGCGCCCCACCTTGGGGTAGCGTGCCGCGAAGTCCCCCCCTTGCACGCGCAGGTAAGCCAATTCGCGTCGGTAGTATTCCAACAGGTCGTCTTGGCGGGGCTTCATGTGCCGAACTCCGCCAAGCCTTCGCGGGCATCGACCGCCAAGCGGAAATCAACGCGCCGCAGCTCACGGCCGACCTTCACGGCCGCTGCCAAACGCACACGCGCCCGTGTCTGGACATCGGGGTCTGTGGCCACCTCCACCAGGACCCGGCTCAGCCGAGGCTCGAAAGCGGCGATCGAATGCTCCAACACCTGCACCAAGGTGTCGCGGTCGTGCTTGGACGATGGCCACAGTCCCGTGACATCAGGCAGCCCGTAGCACAGCACATCGGGCACGGCAACCAGGAAGGCCTCGATGGTCATCCCGTTGCGCGTGTTCATCAGGCGGCTGAGATCTCGCTCCAAGGACCGCATCAAGCCGGAGGGGTCCAACAAAACGCCATCGATGGCGCCGGAGGAGTCGCTGACGAGTCGATCAAACAGAGGCAGGAGGCCCGCCGATACCTCTCGGCTCATGCGGCCTCCTGTTGAGCAACCACCCGGGCCATCGATGTCGAGGCGCTGCGGGTGGCATTCGGATCAGGCACCGTGCTCAGTCGGACTTCATGGTCTCCAGGTTCCAGTTCCAAGTGGCAGTGCCCTTGGCCGCGGTCGACGTCTGCTGCTGCGTGTAGTCGCACTGGATCTTGGTGAAGTTGATCGAGAACGAGTCGGAAGGCAAACCACCGCCGCCCGAGGTGCTGATGCTGGAAATGACCGAGTTGAACATCTGATAGGTGAAGAAGTTCATGTAGGTCCCGTTCTCCACGCGCCCCACATGCAACTTGGTGGTGCCCAAGGGCGTACCCTGGGTACACGCCTTGTACATCGCCGTGGTGGACAGGTCGGCCATCTTTGAGAAGGACAGCTCGGAGAAGGATGGCCGGCCAGCCGTACGCTCCGCGTTGGCCACATCCATGGAAAGGGGCAAGGACACTCCGTGGGAGAAGGAGTTGACGATGATCTTGCCTTTGTACTTCTCGATCTCGCAGTTGCCCGGGATCGAGGTGATTTCAAGAATGAGAACGTCTGACATGACGCATAGACTCCAATGGTGATCGGGTGGTGGTTCGGGTCAGGGGCGCCGTCAGGCCGCCGCAGGCAGTTCAGCCACCAGACGAATCGAGGTGGTGAGCTCTTCCATCTGGAAGTGCGGACGCAGGAAGACGGTGGCCCGATAGGCACCGGGCTTGCCCGGCACATCGGTCACATCCACCCGGCCTTCAGCCAGCGGGAATCGCGCCTTCTCACCCTGGGTCGCATTGGTGTCCAGCAGGATGTACTGGGCCAACCATGTGTTGAGATAGAGCTCGACCGAGTCGCGCGTCTGGAAACTGCCCACCTTGTCGCGCATGATCACCTTGATGTAGTGCGCGAAACGCGAGGCGGCCAACACATAGGGCAAACGCGAGGACAGCGAAGCGTTGGCATTGGCCGAATCGAGGTTGTAGACCTTGGGCTTGTTGGCGGTCTGCCCGCCGAAGAAGGCCGCGTAGTCTGAACCCTTGGAATTCACGATGGCGATGAAGCCCAGGTCGTTGAGTTCCTTTTCGCGACGGTCGGTGATGGTGACCTCGGTGGGGCACTTGAGTACCGTGTCACCTTCATCGGTCTTGAAGGTGTGGGCGGTCATGCCCTCGACCTTGCCGCCGCCTTCCACGCCCCGGATGGCGGTGGTCCAGTTGTATTTCGCAAACGCGTCAGTGATGCGAAGGCCCAACTGATAGCACGAGTTCGCCCAAAGGTACTTGGAGTGATCCTTGCCGTCCACATCCTCTTCGTAGTTGAAGTTTTCGATGGGACCGGTTTTGGCCCCGTAGGGCAGTCGCGCAGCATAGCGCGGCAGCACCAGAGTCACATAGCGGGAATCTTCCGAATCACGGAACCCTCGCCAGGTCGCCAACTCGGCACTTTCAAAGATCTTGGACAGGTCGCGGGGCACACCGAGATCGGTGTAGGACGACATGTCGAACAAGGCCGGCGCCGCAGCGGTAACCAGGGGCGAGTGAGCGGCAGCAGCCACCTTGGACATGCGCTGCAGGAGAGCCATGTCCTGCGGGTGACGGCCAAAGTAGTAATCGGCGATCAGCAGCGAATACGGGCTGCCACCGAAGGTGCCGTACTCCTCCTCGTAGACCTTCTTGAACAACACGCTCATGTCGTGGTCGACGGCGCTCTCCAGGTCCTTGAGCAGTTCCTTCTTGGTGACGTTGAGCAGGCGCAATTTCAGCCGCGTACTGGTCTCGGTTCCGTAGACCATGTCATGCAGGCCACGCCAGGAGCCCTCCAGGGCCTGAAATTCTGGGGCGTGCAGGATGGCGTTGAGTTGGTCGCTGAGGATGCGGTCGATCTCGGCCACACGCTCGTTGATCATCGCAACCACGCCTTTGTCAGGCGCTGCCTTCATGCCCTCGTCGAGGATCTGGGTGGCGAACTGTCCGAGCAACTGCTTGGCGTATGCATTCTGTGATGGCTCCACGGCCATCTTGCCTTCCTGAACGATGCGATCGAGAAGTCCGAGCTCCTCCGTTTGGGCGGCGCCGCCGGCCGCTGCTTCTTTCTTGGTAGCCATTTGTGGTGTCCTTATTCAATGAACCATGGGCGTATTGACGAGCAGTGAAGCTGCGTCAGGCGCCTGCGGGTTGCCCTTCGGGTGCAGGATCCTGCCCCGTGGAGGCGCTGGCCTTGAGCGCCTGCAACCCTTCGGTGTTCTGCAGGATGTTCTCCAGCAGCGCGTCCAGTTCATCGTTTCCGTCGAGCTTGCCCAGCAGGTCGCGCAGTTGCTGGCGCGCTTCCAGCAGGCGAGCGAGCCGGGGGATCTGCTTGACGATCGCCTCGGGATGGAAGGCGTCGAATTCGGGGAAGTTCAATTCCACCTTCAGATTACCTTCCCCCTTCAGGGTGTCAGGCACCGACATATCGAGCCGCGGGGCGATCTTGCCCATGACATCGTTGAAATTGTCTCGATCGATTTCGATGAACCGACGCTCCTTGAGTTTGGGCAGCGGGTTCAGCGGTTGGCCCGAGAGGTCGGCCATGATGCCCACGACCAGAGGCAGCTCCTTCTTCTCGATGGCATCACCGATTTCTACGTCATATGTGATTTGCACACGAGGAGGCCGATTGCGCCCCACCCACTTCTGCAGACTGTCCGACATCGCGAATCCCTCTCAAGAATTGGTTTGAAACAGATCAAGCACTTGCGCGTGCAAGCATAGACAATTCCGACGAATGCGCAACCTGTTGTGGGTGAATTCAACCTAGCGTTTCTACTGAGTGAGAATCTCACAATGGAGCTTCTCCGGACCCCTGACTTGCTCGGGAGCGACGAAAACGGTCAATCGCCACGCAACCAACGGCGGATTCGCGCATGCCAAGAAATGGGGGGCGAGACGGGTTCGGCGGGTGCCGTGTGGTGAGGTGGGGTTTCCTCACCCACCCAGGGGCCGGTGCTGTGGCTGGACGGCGCAGCGATGGGATGTGCCGGCTGCCGCTGCGCAAACGCGGAGTTTTCAGCGGAATTGATGGACAGATGGTGCGGCGCTGACCGCTGGTTGTCGGCGCCGGCATCCAGAGGCGGGTCTGAGGCCGAAAGCCCCGATTGGAAGGCGGAGCGCCCCAGGTTGATAGGCGTGGCGGCGGCTGATGTGGCCGCTGTTGTGGCCGCTGTTGTTGCCGCTGTTGTTGCCGCTGTTGTTGCCGCTGTCATTGCGGCTGCGGTGGTCACGGTAGCGGTCGCCGCCGCGCTTGTGGCCGAT
>CAMCTE010000047.1 GCA_945878385.1 Azohydromonas lata NBRC 102462
GCTGTCGCGCAGCAGGGGCTGGCCTTGTTCATCGGTGGCCACAGCCGTGGTCAGGGCCACGCTGCGCCCACGCCCGCGGCGGGTCAGCGGGCGGCCCGCCGCGGCCGCTGCGGCCAGGGCTGAGGTCACACCCGGCACCACCTCATAGGCCAGGCCGGCGGCCTCTACCGCTTCAATCTCTTCTTCCAAGCGGCCGAACACGCCGGCATCGCCACCCTTCAGGCGCACCACAGGCGCTTCGCGTTGTGCCCACTGCACGATCAGTGCGTTGATCTGGGCTTGTTTCGTGGAATCGCAGAAACCCCGCTTGCCCACATCGATCCAGCGCGCCTGCGCAGCAAGCTCGCGCAGTGCCGGGTCGGTCAGTGCGTCGAACAGCACGACACGGGCGCGCTGCAGGCGTTGCAGGCCACGCAGGGTGATCAGGTCGGCCGCACCCGGGCCGGCGCTGACAAAGCTCACAGGCGGCAGGTTCATGGCGTCACGCCGCCCGCACCAACAGCGCACCGCTGGTGCGGTTGGTCGCCGGGTCCACCACGATCAGCGCCCCGCCCACGCGGTTGGCCTGGTAGGGCGCCACCGGCAGCGCCTGCTGCGCGTGCATCCGCACATGCCCAATCTCGTTGACGGCCAACTGATCCGCCGACACTTCGGCCAGCGAGTGGATGTCCAGCCGATGCTCGATGGCGGTGATGCGGGCCTGCACCCAGCGGTGGCCGTGGCGCACCCAGTATTTGCGGCCCGGCACGGCCGGCTCGGTGTCCAGCCAGGCCAGCGTGGCGCTGAATTCCGCCACCGCAGGTGCTGCCGACACCGCCTGCAGCCAGTCGCCGCGCGAAACATCCACCTGGCGGTCCAGCACCAAGCCAGCCGACTGCCCGGCCTCGCAGCCGTCCACCTCACTGCCGGCATGGCGCACGGCGGCCACCACCGCCCCTTGCCCACTGGGAAACACCTGCACTTCATCGCCCGGCTTCACCCCGCCTTGGGCCACGCGGCCCCACAGCACGCGGTGCTGGTGGCCCACGCCGCCGGTCACGGTATCTCCACCCACTTCAGCGGCGCCTTCGTCTCGGGCCACATACTGCACCGGCATCAGCAGCGGCCCATCATGGGCCTCATCGCTGGCGGGCAGCGTTTCCAACAGTTGCAGCAAGGTAGGGCCGGCGTACCAGTTCCAGGCGGCCGAGGGTGTGGCCACATTGTCCCCACGCAAGGCCGACACTGGCACGATGCCTTGAACGGTGATGCCCGCCTCGGCGGCGAAGGCCGTCAAGGCACGCGCCACGGCCGTGTAGGCCGCCTGTGCGCGCTCGGCCGGCACGGCATCGAGCTTGTTCACCGCAAACACGATGGACGGTACGCGCAACAGCCGCGCCAACAGGCTGTGGCGGCGGGTTTGCGGCAGCAGGCTCACCACATGAGCCTCTGATTGCAGCGCCGCTTCCGACACCTCCAATTTGGTGATGTCCACCAGCACCACCGCCGCATCACTGCCGGCCGCAGCCGTCACCATGTTGCGGGTGTACTGCTCGTGCCCGGGCGCGTCGGCAATGATGAATTTGCGCGTGGGCGTGGCGAAGTAGCGGTAGGCCACATCAATCGTGATGCCCTGTTCGCGCTCGGCTTCCAGTCCATCGGTCAGGAGCGACAAGTCAATCGGTGCCCCGGCCGCGCGCCGCTCCAGTGCATCCAACTGATCGGCCAGGATGCCGCGCGAATCCAACAGCAGCCGCCCAATCAGCGTGCTCTTGCCGTCGTCCACGCTGCCGGCCGTGAGGAATCGAAGCGCCTTGTGCGCCACTTCTTCGCGTGCATCGTGGTGGCTCAGGCCTTGAGCCTGGGAAGCGAATTCAAGCGAAGCGTTCATCAGAAATACCCTTCCTTCTTGCGCCGCTCCATCGAGGCGTCCGAGGTGCGGTCGTCCATGCGGGTGGCGCCGCGTTCACTCACCGTCACCTGCAGCGTCTCGGCCACGATGTCGGCCGTGCTGGCCGCATTGCTCTCCACCGGGCAGGTGCAGGTCATGTCGCCCACGGTACGAAACCGCACCTGTACGCGCTCCACCACATCATCGGCCCCAGGCGGCGTCACGGCCGTCACCGGCACCAACAGGCCCTTGCGGCGGAACACTTCCCGCGGGTGCGCGTAATAGATGGCGGGCAGGGGAATGCGTTCGCGCTGGATGTAGAGCCACACATCCAGTTCGGTCCAGTTGCTGATGGGGAAGGCCCGGAAGTGCTCGCCCGGCTTGATGCGCGTGTTGAACAGGCTCCACAGTTCGGGCCTTTGCTCCTTGGGCTGCCACTGCCCGAAGGCATCGCGGTGGCTGAAGATGCGCTCTTTGGCGCGCGCCTTCTCTTCATCGCGCCGCGCGCCGCCGATCATGCAGTCGAAGCGGTGTTCTTCGATGGTCTCCAGCAGCGTCACCGTTTGGTGCCCGTTGCGCGATTCCAGCGGATGCGTCAGGCGCACCGTGCCGCGCTGCATGGAATCTTCCAGGTGCCCCACCACCAGGCGCTCACCCATTTCGGCCACGCGCTCGTCGCGGAAGGCGATCACCTCGGGAAAGTTGTGGCCGGTGTCCACATGCACCAGCGGAAAAGGCAGGCGGCCGGCAAAGCGTGGGCGCTCTCCCGGCGCACTCAGGCGCCGCTTGAAGGCTTTTTCCGCCAAGTGCAGCACCACGCAGGAATCCTTGCCCGCGGAAAACAGCAGGGCAGGCCGCTCGAAGGCGCCTGCCACCTCGCGCAAGATGAAGAGGGCTTCCTCTTCCAAGGCGTCCAGGTGCCGGTCGTCCACGCGTTGGGGATGGGGCTGGGCCTGGGCCTGGGCGCGGCGCGCGGCGTCGATGTTCAAGGGGGCATTCATATCGGTCATGTCCGGTTGATTCAGTGCGTCAGGCACTTCGGGCGCCGCAGGCAAAGCAGGCCCATCAAGCGCCCTTGACGTGCAAGCCGCATTCCTTGGCCGCCTCGTCTTCCCACCACCAGCGACCGGCGCGGAAGGGCTCGCCCACGGCGATGGCGCGGGTGCAGGGTGCGCAGCCAATGCTGGGCATGAAGGCGTCGTGCAGTGGGTTGTGGGGCACGCGGTGGGTGGCGATGTAGTGCCACACATCGGCCCAACTCCAGTCCACCAGGGGGCTGACCTTGGTGCGGCCGTTGCCGTCGGGCTCAATGGCCTGCACTTGCCCGCGCGCATCGGATTGCTCGCGTCGCAGGCCGGTGATCCATGCGGTGCGCCCGGCCAACAGGCGTGAAAGCGGCTCCAACTTGCGTACGCCGCAGCAGGCCTTGCGAAGGGCGATGCTGTCGTACATCGCGCGCTCGCCATGCTCACGCACAAAATTCACCACGGCCTCTTGAGCCGGTTTGAAGAGATCCACCTTCAAGCCGTAATGCGCCTGCATGCGGTCGATCAGCGCCACGGTTTCGGCGTGCAGCACACCGGTTTCCAGCGTGGCCACCGGCACATTCAAACCATGGCGGCGCAGCAGGTCCGTGATCACCATGTCCTCTGCGCCCAGGCTGGTGGCCTGAACCAAGGTGCCGGGGTGTTCAGCCTGTGCCTGCCGCAAAGCGGCCACCGCTGCGGCCACCCGCTGGTCGTAGCCGGTCGTGTGCCGCGCATACAGCGCAATCGCCGATGCCGAGGCGGTGCCCGCGGGGTTCAACATCGACACCGCACTCATACGGCCTCCCGTGCAAACAAAGGTCGGTGCTCCACCGCGTCACCCTGGTAGTGGCCTTCGAAGAAGCGCAGTGCGCGTTGCGCATCGTCCAGGCTTTGACCGGGCCGCAGCACCACCGCGTCCACGCCGCAGCGGTGCAGCAGCGGCAGCATGTCCACCACCACATCGCCGGTGGCCCGCACCTCGCCGCCGAAGGCCAGGCGCTGGCGCAGCACGCGGGCTTGGGTGTACGCGCGGCCATCCGTCCATTTGGGGAAGTACAGCGCCACCAGGGCCAGGCGCGGCAGGTCGGCCTGCAGGGCCTGCACATCCACCGTGTTGGCCAGCATCACGCCCGTGCGCAGGCCCACCGGCCAGGTGTCACGCACCGCGTGCCACTGTTCCAGGCTCAGCAGTTGGCCCTCGCGCGGCAGGGGGTGGGGCGCGGGGCCGTCCTCGCCGCCCACGGTGCGCCAGGCGCGTTCGTGCAGGGTGTCGATGAATTTCATGCCGCGGCCTCCTCGGTGGTGTGCGTTGCACCTTCCACATGCCCACGCGCGGTGCTGCGGCGTACCGCGTTGGCCGCGGCCTTGAAGGGCTCCAGCCCCAGGCGGTGCAGGGCGTCGATGAAGCGCTCGGCGGCCAGCCGGTTCGAGCGAAAGGTGTTGAGCACGGCCTCGATGGCATCCACCACTTCGTCGGCGGCAAATGAAGGCCCGATCACCTTACCCGGCACCGGTGTGGGCGCCAGGGATGAACCATCCGAGCCACCCAGCGTCACCTGGTACCACTCGGCGCCGTCTTTGTCCACGCCCAATACGCCAATGTGGCCGCTGTGGTGGTGGCCGCAGGAATTGATGCAGCCGCTGATGTGCAGGTCGATGTCGCCCAGGTCGAAGACGGCGTCCAGGTCGTCGAAGCGCTCGGTGAGTTCGGCCGCAATCGGAATCGAGCGCGCATTGGCCAGAGCGCAGAAGTCCCCACCCGGGCAGGCGATCATGTCGGTCACCAGGCCAATGTTCGGTGTGGCGTAGCCCGCAGCACGAGCGGCTTCAAACACCGCCGGCAGGTCGCTCACACGCACCCAAGGCAGCAGCAGGTTCTGGTCGTGTGTCACGCGCAATTCACCGCAGGAGTGGCGTTCGGCCAGTTCGGCCGCCAAGCGCATCTGCTGCGCCGTCACATCCCCCGGTGCCTGCCCCGCGCGCTTGACCGACAGCGTCACTGCGCGCCAGCCTGGCACCTGGTGCGCATGCACATTGCGCTGCAGCCACCGCTGGTAGGCGGTGGTCCCGCCGGTCGCGGTGGGGGTCGATTCCAGCTCCGCTTGCGCCACCACACCATCCGGCCGCACAAAGCTTGCCGCCACGCGGTCGAATTCGGCCTGGGTGATCAACTGCGCCTGGCCGTCGACATCTTCGTTCAAGATGGCGTTGAATTCGGTGTTCACCGCATCGAAGAACTTTTGTCCTTCGGCCTTCACCAGTATCTTGATGCGCGCCTTGTAGGCGTTGTCGCGGCGGCCGAAGCGGTTGTACACCCGCACGATGGCCTCCAGGTACACCAGAATCTGTTGCCAGGGCACGAAAGCGTTGATCTCACTGGCGATGATGGGCGTGCGGCCCATGCCGCCGCCCACCAGCACCCGAAAGCCCACGGCGCCTTGTGCATTGCGCTTCAACTCCAGGCCGATGTCGTGCCAGGCAGTCGCTGCGCGGTCCTCGCGCGCGCCGCTCACCGCAATCTTGAATTTGCGCGGCAGGAAGGCGAATTCCGGGTGCAGCGTGCTCCATTGGCGCAGGATCTCGCAGTAGGGCCGAGGGTCCACCACTTCGTCTGCGGCCACGCCAGCCAGCGCGTCGCTGGTGATGTTGCGGATGCAGTTCCCGCTGGTCTGTATGCCGTGCATGTCCACCGCCGCCAGCAGGTCCATCACATCAGCGGCGCGGTTCAAGGCAATCCAGTTGAACTGCAGGTTCTGTCGCGTGGTGAAGTGGCCCCAGCCGCGGTCGAATTCATCGGCAATCAGCGCCAGTTGGCGCAGCTGCGCACTGCTGATGGCGCCATAGGGCACGGCCACCCGCAGCATCGGCGCGTGGCGCTGCACATACCAGCCGTTTTGCAGACGCAGGGGGCGGAACTCCTCCTCGGGCAGGGTGCCGGCCAGGTGGCGCTGCAGTTGATCGCGGAATTGGGCGGCCCGTGCATGCACGAAGCGGCGGTCGAATTCGGTGTAGCGGTACATGAAGCCCAGCCTCAGGCCAAAGCCTGATGAAGATTGAAAACACTGATCAGCGCGATGACGCTTCCCACCAAGGCCAGCAAGGTGCGGGTGTGCAGGCGCTGCGTGAGCCAGGCGGCAAAGGGCGCTGCGAACAGGCCACCGATCACCAGGCCAGCCACCGTGGGCCAGGGGCTTTCGCCCACCAGCATGGCGAACACGCCTGCGCTCACGAAGGTGAGAAAGAACTCGGCCAGGTTCACCGAGCCGATGGTCATGCGCGGGTCTTGGCCTGTGCCCACCAGGGTGGTGGTGACCACCGGGCCCCAGCCACCGCCGCCCACCGCATCCAGGAAGCCACCGGCCAGGCCCAGCTTGGCCACATGGCGCGGCTCCTGCCGCGTGGCGCGCACTTGGCGCCAAATCTTGCTCACCACATACAAGCCCATCAACAGAAGGTAGGCCGCAATCCAGGGTTTGAGCGCCTTGCCGTCCACGCTGCTGACCACATAGGCCCCTGCGGTGGCGCCCACCATGCCGGGCACCAACAGACGCAGAAAGAGGTCGCGGCGCACATTGCCGAATTTGATGTGCGCAATGCCCGACACCCCGGTGGTGAACACTTCAGCGATATGCACTGCGGCACTGGCCACCGCCGGGCTGGAGCCGGTGGCCAGCAGGAAACTGGTGGAAGTGATGCCGTAGGCCATGCCCAGGGCGCCGTCCACGGTTTGTGCCAGCAGCCCCACGGCCACGGCCGTCCAGAAAGCGCGGTTGTCCAGGGTTTGCACAATCACCTGCAGGCCGGTCTGCCCGTCGGTGCGGTTGAACAGCAGGGTGCTCAGCAGTACCGTTGCGCCGCTGAGCAGGAACACCACCGACCACAGGGCCACGCGCAGCACGCGCTGGTCCATCACGGCAGTGCGGGCGGCAGCGGTCACATGGGCTTCCACCGGCGGCAGGCCCAGGGCCTCGTGCTCGGCGTTGACCGGGTGGTCGCTGTAATCTAGGTCGCGCAGCTTCATGGAGCCGCGTATGCTAGGAATCCATCATATATTTGAGAACCATATTTAAGTGGTTTCTTAATAACATTTGGAAATATGAAGTGGCTCGTCCTTCTGCTCCTGCTGGCCGGTTGTGCCACGCAGGGGCCGCGCCCGCCTGTGGCGCCAGCTTCGCCGGTGGCCGCAGGCGCACCAACGCCTGCGCCTGTTTCCACCGTACCGGGCCCTTCCGGCTCCGCGCCCACCAGCGAAACACCGGTGCAGGCCGAACCCGCACCGCCGCCGGCGCCCCCCGTGGTTCGCCGCCCCCCACGCCTGTGCCTGGCCTTGGGCGGCGGCGCGGCGCGGGGCTTTGCCCACATCGGGGTGATTCAGGTCTTGGAAGAATCGGGCATCAAGGCGCAGTGCGTGGCCGGCACTTCAGCGGGGAGTTTGTTGGCAGCTTTGTATGCGTCGGGCCTGAACGGCACCGAGCTGGCCAAGCTGGCCTTGCGCATGGATGAATCGGCCAGCACCGATTGGTCCTTCCCCGGCCGTGGCGTGATTCGCGGCGAGGCTTTGGCCCGCTATGTGCGCCAGCAAACCCAAGGCAAGCTCATCGAGCAACTGCCCATGCCCTTGGGCATCGTGGCCACCGACCTGGATTCAGGCCAGGGCGTCCTGTTCCGCCGGGGCGACTTGGGCCAGGCGGTGCGTGCGTCCAGCGCCGTCCCAGCCGTGTTTCAGCCGGTGCGCATTGGCAACCGCGAATATGTGGACGGTGGCCTGGTGTCCCCAGTTCCGGTGCGCTATGCGCGTGAAATGGGTGCCGAAATGGTGCTGGCGGTGGACATTTCCACGCCGCCCGAGGGCCAACCCACCAGCGACCCGTTCAGCCTGCTGTTGCAGACCTTTTCCATCATGGGCAAGAGCATCAACCAGTTCGAACTGCGCGAAGCCGATGTGGTGCTGCGCCCGGCATTGGCCGGAGTAGGCAGTGCCGATTTCACCGCCCGCCAACGGGCCATTCAGGCCGGCCGGCAAGCGGCCCTGGGCCAGTTGGCCTCCATCCGTGAACGGATGAAGGCCTTGGCCCAGCCGCTCTAGGCGCCCCACAGAAGGGCGCCTGTTTGGTTCAAGCGCCGCGGCGCGGTGCCTTGCCGTTGGCCTTGGCCGCGGCCTTGCTGGCGGCCACTGCCGTGCCGGCCATCGCCTGCATGTTGGCCTCGGCCATATCGGCGGCCTGGCGCGCGGCCTTGTGCACGCTCTCGAATGCGTTGTTGGCGGCTGAGACGGCCGACTTCACCAGCGCCACGGCGTTTTCGGTGCCGGCCGGCGCACCCTTGGCTGCGGTGTCGATCATGGCGTGAAGGTTTTTCTGCGCTTCGGCCATGCGGGCCTCGGCCACCTTGATCCATTCGGCGTTGGCTGTTTGGGCAATGTCATACAGGCTGCGGTTGTAGGCGGCGGCCTTCTCTGCTGCGGGCTGCAGCAGGTTCGCTTGCAGGGCCAGCAACTCTTGGGCGTCCTTCACCGACATGGCAGCCTTCGCGGTTTCGGCCGTGTCGCTCATCGCCGCGCGGGCCAGTTGCATATTCAGTTCCACCAGCTTTTCCACGCCTTCAAAAGCCTTGTGGGTCAGGCCCAGCAGGGTGTCCATGTTCGCCTTCTGGGCGGCCATCATTTGTTCGGGGGTCAGCATCATCAACTCCTGGTGCAGATCGGCGCCGGTGGTGGGTCTCCCGCTGGGCACGCGCCTCGTGGGCCACATGCGGGATGAATGTTTGCTGCACCGCAGCAATTCCGTAGTTTAGGACAAACCGCTACAAAGCGCAAATCCGGTGCTGCGGTGCAGCAGGGCGCTGGGTGGTGCACCTGCGCTATGCATGCCCCCAATCGCACAGCCTGCGCCACCCCTTGGCAGACTCCCGCGTGTGAAAGCCTTCTACAGCGACCATTTCGTGCTGCCCCTGCCGGCCGGCCACCGTTTCCCGATGGAAAAGTACCGCCTGCTGCGCGACCGCGTGCGGGACCATCTGCCCGGAATCGAACTGCGGGAGGCGCCCTCAGCCCTGGATGGTGAATTGGCCCTGGCGCACGACCCGGTGTATGTGACGGCGGTGGCCGAAGGACTGTTGTCGGCAGCACAGCAGCGCGAAATCGGATTCCCCTGGAGCCCGGCCATGGCCGAGCGGGCCCGCCGTTCGGTGGGCGCCACGGTGGCCGCTGCGCGGGTGGCCTTGGAGGAGGGCGTGAGCGCACAACTGGCCGGAGGCACGCACCACGCCTATGCGGCCAAGGGCAGCGGGTTTTGCGTGTTCAACGATGTGGCTGTGGCCGCGCGCTTGATGCAGGCCGAATGGCACCGCCGCGGTCATGGTGCGCTGCTGCGCGTGCTGGTCATCGACCTGGATGTGCACCAGGGCAACGGCACCGCCTCCATCTTTGCCCGAGACGACACCGTCTACACGCTCAGCCTGCATGGGGCGCGCAACTTTCCGTTTCGCAAGGAGCCCAGCGACCTGGATGTGGAACTGCCCGACGGTTGTGGCGACGAGGACTATCTGCAGGCCCTGGACCAGGCGCTGGACCGCGCGTGGGCGGCGCATGCCCGCGCCGCTCCGGGCCTGGTGTTCTTCGTGGCCGGTGCCGACCCGCATGAAGGCGACCGGCTGGGCCGCCTCAAGCTGACCCGCGAGGGCTTGGCCGAGCGGGACCGCCGCGTGCTGCAGGCCTGCGCACAGCGCCGCATCCCCGTGGCGGTGAGCATGGCCGGCGGTTACGGTCACGACATTGAGCGCACGGTGGACGTACACGAACAGACCCTGGCCCTGTGCCACCAACATTGGAAGATGGGGCAGGGCACGCCACCTGCGAAAGGCGCCGCGCATTCAATGGAACAATCCGGCGCATGAGCCTGCCGCGCCCGGCTGCCGACACCCGCAGCGCCTACCCGCACTTCTGCCGCATCGCCACCCGCTGGGGTGACAACGATGTCTACGGCCATGTCAACAATGTCGTCTACTACTCTTGGTTCGACACCGCGGTCAACCGCTACCTGATCGAGTGCGGCGCGCTGGACATCCACACCGGTGGCGTCATCGGCCTGGTGGTGGAAACCCAGTGCCACTATTTTGCGCCGCTGGCCTTTCCTCAAGAGGTGGACGCTGGCATCCGAGTCGCTCACCGCGGCCGCTCCAGCGTGCGCTATGAGGTGGGCCTCTTCGGTGCCGGGCAAGACACCTGCGCGGCCCGCGGCCACTTCATCCATGTGTATGTGGACCGCGCCACCCGCCGCCCGGCTGCCTTGCTGCCGCCTGCGCTGCTGCAGGCCCTGGACCGCATCACGGTGGCCCCCACGGCCGATGGGGCCGCCTGCGCCGTTTCTGCAGTCTCCACCGCTTGCGAAAACTGAAACGACCTCCTCAACCCTGCATGCCACTCGCCACCATGACCAGCGCCTTCATCCCGGACCCCCAGCACCTGCCCACCGTCACGCTGGCCACCACGCAGGCGGTGGAAGACGCCATCGTCTCGCGCCGTTCGGTGCGGGCGTATCAGAACAGGCCGGTGCCGCGTGAACTCATTGACCGCATCTTGAACCTGGCCGCGCGTGCGCCCTCGGGCACGAACACGCAGCCCTGGAAGGTGACGGTGTTGACCGGCGCCAGTCAGCAGTCCCTGACCGACAAGATTCTGGCGGCCTACAACAACGCCGAGGAGCGGGCGCAGCACACCGAGGCCTACGACTATTACCCCGCGCAGTGGGTCTCGCCCTACATCGACCGCCGCCGCAAGATCGGTTGGGACATGTACGGCCTCTTGGGCCTGACCAAGGACAACAAGGCCGGCATGCACGAGCAGCACGCCCAGAACTACCGCTTCTTCGGCGCCCCCGTGGGTCTGATGTTCACCATCGACCGCGTCATGGGCAAGGGCAGTTGGGTCGACTACGGCATGTTCATGCAGACCCTGATGCTGGCCGCGCGCGCACACGGGCTGGATACCTGCCCGCAGGCCGCCTTCAACCAGTACCACCGCATCATCCTGCCGCACATCGGTGCAGGGCCGGAAGAGGAACTGATCTGCGGCATGTCCCTGGGCTATCCCGACAACACGCCGCCGGTGGCGCAACTCAAGACCGAGCGTGAACCGGCTTCGGGCTTTACCCGGTTCATGGAATAAGCCTGATGCGGGCCGCCTTGCACAACTCTGTACCCCGGGCCGCTGCCCGCATGCTGGCGGGCCTGGCCCTGTTGGCCGGCGCCGGCAGCGCACAGGCAGCGGACATTGACGGCTCGCAACTGGCGGCATGGTGGGGCTTGCCCTTTGCCGGCATGCTGCTGTCGATTGCCATCATGCCGCTGGCCGTACCCCACATCTGGCACCACCACTTCGGCAAGATTGCCGCCGCCTGGGCACTGGCCTTCTTGCTGCCTTTTGCCGCCGTCTTCGGCACGGGCGCGGCCGCCGGCGCGGTGGTTCACGCGCTGCTGGCCGAATACATCCCCTTCATCGCGCTGTTGACGGCGCTGTTCACCGCTGCCGGCGGCATCTATGTGCGCGGCAATCTGCACGGCAGCCCGCTGACCAATGTGAAGATCATGGCCGTGGGGGCGGTGCTGGCCAGCATCATGGGCACCACCGGGGCGTCCATGCTGCTCATCCATCCGCTGATCCGCGCCAACGACAACCGCCGCCATGTGGCGCATGTCGTGGTGTTCTTCATCTTCATCGTCAGCAACGCAGGCGGCTCCCTCACGCCGCTGGGCGACCCGCCCCTGTTCCTGGGCTTCTTGAAGGGTGTCGAATTCTTTTGGACCCTCAAGACCATCTTTCCCGAAACGCTGTTCCTGGTGGGCTCGCTCCTGGTCATCTTTTACGCCATTGACAGCTGGTACTACCGCCGAGAAGGCGTGATGCCGGCCGACCCCACGCCCGACAACGAAAAGTTTGGCCTGGAAGGTGCCATCAACTTCCTGCCCCTGTTCGCGGTGGTGGCCCTGGTGCTGATGAGCGGCACCTGGAAGCCGGGCATCGCCTTCAACATCCTGGGCACCGAGGTGGAACTGCAGCAGGCTGTGCGCGACATCCTCTTGGTGGGGGTGGTGCTGCTGTCGCTCAAGCTCACCCCGGCCGGCGTGCGTGAAAAGAACCAGTTCTCTTGGGGCCCCATCCAGGAGGTGGCCAAGCTGTTCATCGGCATCTTCCTCACCATGATCCCCGTGTTGGCCATCCTGCGCGCGGGTGAAGCCGGTGCGCTGGCATCGGTGGCGCGCGCCGTCACCGGCCCCGATGGGCAACCGCTGCCCTGGGCCTACTTCTGGTTCAGCGGAGCCTTGAGCTCCTTCCTGGACAACGCGCCCACCTATCTGGTCTTTTTCAACCTGGCCGGCGGCGACCCGGCGGTGCTGATGACCACCCTGTCGGCCACCTTGGCGGCCATCTCCGCCGGATCGGTGTTCATGGGGGCCAACACCTACATCGGCAATGCGCCCAATTTCATGGTCAAGGCCATTGCCGAAGACCGCGGCATCCGCATGCCCAGTTTCTTTGGCTACATGCTGTGGAGCGGCGCGGTGCTGATTCCCCTGTTCGTGGTCATGACCTTCATCTGGTTCCGTTGAAAAGGCTGCATTGATGAGCAAACCGAAACTCCTGGTCGCCCGCCGCGTCTTCGACGAAACCCTGTTGGCCCTGCGCCAGCACTTCGAGGTGGAAGACAACCCCACCGACACCGTGTGGTCGCCGGCCGAGTTGGCCCAACGCCTGCAGGGCAAGGACGCGGCCTTCATCACGGGCAGCGAGCGCATCGACGAGGCCCTGCTGCAGGCCTGCCCGCAACTGAAGATGGTGGCCACGATGTTCGTGGGCTACAACAATATCGACGTGCCGGCCTGCACCCGCGCCGGTGTGTTGACCAGCTACTCGCCCGAGGTGCTCACCGAGACCACGGCCGACATGGGCTTCATGCTGATGATGGCCGCCGCGCGGCGTCTTTCGGAAAGCGAGCATTTCCTGCGCAGTGGGCAGTGGGACCGCTGGACCATCGACCTCTTGGCCGGCTTTGATGTGCACGGCAGTACGCTGGGTATCCTCGGAATGGGCCGCATCGGCCAAGCCATCGCCCGCCGGGGCGCGCATGGTTTCGGCATGAAGGTGGTCTATCACAACCGCTCGCGCCTGGACGAAGCCACCGAGGCGCAGTTGGGCGCAGCGCAGTGGCTGGACAAGGAGGCCTTGCTGCGCACTTGCGACCATCTGGTGATCGTGGTGCCGTATTCGGCGCAAACGCACCACACCATCGGCGCAGCCGAACTGGCGATGATGAAGCCCACGGCCACCCTCACCAACATCGCCCGTGGCGGTGTGGTGGACGATGCGGCGTTGGCGCAGGCGCTGAAGAACCGGGTGATTGCCGCGGCGGGCCTGGATGTGTACGAGGGCGAGCCCAAGGTGCACCCCGGACTTCTGGAGGTGCCCAACGTGGTGCTGGCGCCGCACATCGGCAGCGCCACCCTGGCCACGCGCCAAGCCATGGCCGGCCTGGCTGCTGCCAACCTGATCGAGGCCTTCGCGGGCCGCACACCGCCCACGCCCATCAACGCCGAATTGCTGCCGCAGTGGCTCAGCCGGTGAGCCACCACCGCGCCACACTGTCTGCATGAACGATCTTCCGCTGTGGTTTTCGGTGGTGGTGGCCTCGCTGGCTGCCGTGGTGCTGGTTCTGGCCGTGGCCCTGATTCGGGCCTTGCGGCCTCGCAACGAAAGCCCTGTGGCCGAGCAGGCGGCCGACCTGGTGGTGGCGCGCCTGCGGCCGGTGCAGGAATCGCTGGAACGGCAGTTGCGCGACGAACTGCAGCGCACCGCCCAGGGCCAGCGCGCCGACATGGCGCAGCACCAGCAGTCCCTGCTGCAGCAGGGCAGTGAAGTCGCCCGCATCCAGAACGAACAGATCGACGGCTTTCGCCTGCAGCTGGGCGCGGTGCAGCAGGCCTTGAGCAGTGGGCTGCAGCAACAGTCGGCCCACCAGGGCGAGGCGCTCACCCGCCTATCGGATTCCCTTTCGACGCAACTGCGCGCTTTGTCCGCCAACAACGACACCCGGCTGGGCGAGATGCGCGCACAGGTGGAAGCACGCCTGACGGCGCTGCAGGACGGCAACGAAAAGAAGCTCGAGCAGATGCGCCAGACGGTGGATGAAAAGCTGCACGCCACGCTTGAGCAGCGCCTGGGCGAGAGCTTCAAGCAGGTGGCCGAGCGGCTGGAGCAGGTGCACCGCGGCCTGGGCGACATGCAGGTGCTGGCGCGCGATGTGGGCTCGCTCAACAAGGTGCTTACCAATGTGAAGACCCGCGGCATCCTGGGCGAAGTGCAGTTGGGCGCCTTGCTTGAACAGGTGTTCACCGTAGAGCAGTACGCCTCCAATGTGGAGGTGGTGCCCGGCAGCGGTGCGCGGGTGGAATTCGCCATCCGGCTGCCGCAACG
>CAMCTE010000048.1 GCA_945878385.1 Azohydromonas lata NBRC 102462
CCTGACCCACGCCGAGCGCAACCCGGCGCAGAAGGAATGGGTGGCGCGCCACTTCAGCGAACAGGTGCAGCCCCTGCTCATGCCCATCGGGCTGGACCCGGCGCACCCCTTCCCCCAGGTGGCCAACAAGTCGCTCAACTTCATCGTGGAGTTGGTGGACGGCTCGCGCGCAGGCATTGCGATCGTGCGGGTGCCGCGCGCCCTGCCGCGCGTGATCCGTCTGCCCGACGAACTTCAACCTGGCCAGCAGTGCTTTGCGCTGCTGTCAAGCATCATTCGCGCTCATCTGCACGAATTGTTCCCGGGTGCCACGGTGGGCAATTTTTCTCAGTTTCGCGTGACGCGCGACTCCGACCTCGATGTGGATGAAGAAGAGGTCACGAACCTGCGTCAGGCCCTCAGATTCGAGCTCACGCGCCGCCACTATGGGCGAGCCATTCGACTGGAAGTCATCCACTCCTGCCCGGCCAATCTGTCGAGCATCCTGCAACGCCAGTTCGGCATACCGGACGCGGCCCTGTTCCGGGTCAACGGACCGGTCAACCTGGTGCGCCTGAACGAATTGATCGACAAGGCCGAAGGGGCGGAGCTGCGCTTCCCCCGGTTTGAACCGTCCTGGCCCCGAGACCTGGCCCCACGCAGCCAGCCGCTGCTGCCGCAGATGCGCGAGCAGGACCTGCTGATGCACCACCCCTTCGAGAGCTTCGAGCCGGTGATCCAACTGCTGCGTGAAGCGGTGGCCGACCCCGAGGTGCTGGCCATCAAGCAAACCATTTATCGCACCGGTGGCCAGTCTGAACTGATGGAGCTTCTGCTGGAGGCCGCCCGGCGCGGCAAGGAAGTTCTGGCCGTGGTGGAACTCAAGGCCCGCTTCGATGAAGAGGCCAACATCGACTGGGCCGACCGGCTCGAGGCGGTGGGAGCCCAGGTGGTGTATGGGGTCGTGGGCTTGAAGACCCACGCCAAGATGCTGCTGATCACGCGGCGCGAGCACCACAAAGGGCGCGGCACGGTGCTGCGCCACTACCTGCACCTTTCCACAGGCAACTACAACGCCGCCACCGCGCGGCTGTATACCGACCTTGGTTTCCTCACTTGCGACCGTGACCTCACCCGCGATGCGCAGGCCCTGTTCCACCACCTCTCGAGCCTGTCCAAACTGCCGCGCATGCGCAAGCTTGCGGTGGCGCCTTCAGGCCTGCAGCGCCAGTTGCTCAAGCTGCTGGAAACCGTGGGCAAGGCGGCCCGGCAAGGCTACGCAGCCCGCGTGGTGATCAAGTGCAATGGCCTGACCGATCCGCTGCTCATGCAAGGCCTGATCGACGCTTCGCAGGCCGGCGCCAAGATCGACCTGATCGTGCGCGGGGCCTGCATGCTGGCGCCAGGCGTGCCGGGAGCCACCGACAACATCCGCATCCGCTCGGTGGTCGGGCGATTCCTGGAACACAGCCGCATCTTCTACTTCCGCTGGGGCAGCGATGCACAGGACGAGGCGCTGCTGCTGTCCAGTGCCGACTGGATGAGCCGCAATATGCTGCGGCGTATCGAACTGGCCTGGCCCGTTGAAAACCCAGCGCTGAGGCAACGGGTGATCGACGAATGCCTGGTGCCCTACCTGCTGGACGAACGGGGCAGCTGGATGCTGGACCGAACCGGTCAGTACCAAGCGATGGACGCCACCGGGCTGCACGCCCAGGCCGCCCTCATCCACCGACACAGCCGTGCCACACCGGCTGCGCTGCAAAATCCTGCAGCGGCCGGCTAAGCCCTTGCCGCCGCACAAGCCCCTTGAACCGAACGACCTCATGGACCTGATTCTCTGGCGCCACGCCGACGCCATTCCCGCCACCGACACCCTATCCGACTTCGATCGCCCCTTGAGCCCCAAAGGCGTGAGGCAGGCCAAACGCATGGGCGAATGGCTCAACCGCGTATTGCCGGAAAACGCACGCATTCTGGTGAGCCCCGCGCTGCGCACCGTGTCCACCGCCGACGCGCTGGACCGCCGCTACAAGAAGCTCGACGGACTGGCCCCCGAGGGCACCATCGACCAACTGCTGGCCGAAACCCGTTGGCCGCAGGCCCGCGAGGTGACGGTGGTGGTGGGCCACCAGCCCACGCTGGGCTTGGCTGCGGCTTACCTGATGGGTGCCACCCATGTCACGGCCGACAATCCCTGGCGACTGAAAAAAGGCGCCATCTGGTGGATTCGGGCCAAGACGATGGAAAACGGTGAATTGGCGGTGACCACGGTCACCGTGCGCACGCCCGAACTGATCTAGGCAGGCGGCTCAGTCCTGCCAGCGCAGCTTCAACAATCCCGACTTCGCCCATACCGACACCTCCTCGCGCAGCAGGTGCTGGGTGCGCAGTTCAGCCGGTGACAAACGCCGGTCCTGCGCGGGCACGCTCCAGGCCAAGGCCACATCGCCCTGGCGGTCACGCCGGGCCTGCAAGCGCACCTTGGCGGCCTGGTGCCTGCCGTGGCAACACAACACGGCCAGACGCAGGCACAACAGCATCACCGCGAAATCGCGCCGAGCAAAGCCCGATTCCACCTTGCGCAGGCCCCCGCGCTGGCCCAGAACCAACTCGCCGATCCGGCGTTGCTGGCTTTGCGAAAAACCAGCGGCATCCAAGTGGTCCAGCAAATAGGCGCTGTGACGATGGTGGTCGTGGTGCGACACCATCAAACCTATCTCGTGCAGGTCGCAGGCCCAGGCCAGTTCGCGCACCTCTTCATCGGGCAGTTCGGGCAGCAGATTGCGCTGCAGCCCCCGGGCCACAGCCTTCACCCGCTGGGCCTGTGCGGTGTCCACCTCAAAGCGCTGCTGCAATTGCGCCACGGTGGCGTCGCGCACATCGCGCGCGTCCACCCCCAAAGACACCTTGCGCCGCTGGTGAAGGTCGAAGATCACGCCCTGCCGCAGCGCCGCCCGTGAGGGTTGGATTTCATCAATGCGGAACTGCACCAACAAGGTGTAAAGGATCGCCAAACCACCCGCCAGCACGGGCTTGCGGTCGTCTTTGAGGCCGCGCAAATCCAGTCGGTCAATGTGCCCGGCTTCCACACAGCGTTCGATGCACCAGGCCAGCGCTGCAGGGGTGAGCCGGCCATCGGTCACACCATGTGCAGCCAACAGCGCCGACACGGCTCCTGCCGTTCCCGAAGACGCCAAGGCCTCGGTCCAGCGGTTGGGCGTGAAAACCTTTTCCGCCTCTTCGAATTCGGCACCGGCGGCCACTTGAGCAGCGCGAAACGCCTCGGCCGAAAGTTCGCCATCGGGGAAGTAGCGCTGCGTCATCGACTGGCTGCCGATGCCAAAGGATTCCGCCGCACCCGGCTTCAAGCCTTGCCCCATCACGAATTCGGTGGAGCGGCCGCCAATGTCGATCACCAGGCGCGGCTCGTCGCTGGGGTTCAAGTGGGCCACACCGGCAAATATCAAGCGCGCCTCTTCACGCCCGGAGATCACCTCGATGGGCACCCCCAACACGGGCTCGGCCATGGCCAGGAACTGGTTGCGGTTGCGGGCCTCGCGCAGCGTTTGGGTGGCCACCGCACGCACTTCCTTCACATCATGCAAGCGCAGCAGTTCGGCCATGGAAGCCAAGGTGCTCAGCCCTCTGTCCACGGCGTCCGCCCGCAGAAAACCATTGGCATCCAGGCCCGAGCCGAGCCTCACGGGCTCCTTGAGGTAGTCCAAACGGCGATAGCGCCCATCGCGGATGCGGGCGATCTCGACCCTGAAGCTGTTGGACCCCATGTCGATAGCGGCCAGCGGCGCGCTCAGGATTTGGTGGGTTTCGCTCATGATGTTCAAGGCGAAGCCTAACCCACGGATTTGACGGATTCGTGACGCTCAGGGCTTCTTTCGTGTCGAAGCACCGAAACGCCACCACCATGCGGCGCACTCCCAGCAGGCGTAGCCCAACACCACCGACCCCGCCCCCACCCCCACGGCCCAGCCCAGCGACGCCCAGCCCGGGAATTCAAGGTGCAGCAAGCGTTGCAGCGAGGGCCATTCCAACGCCAAAGCCAGCACGCCCATTGCCGCCAGCGCAATGCCCCCCAAGACCAGCCCCGATTGACGCCACCCACTGCGCCAGGCCACCCCTCGACGCAGGGCCAGTGCGGCCAGCATCAGGTTGCCCGCGGTCAACCCCACCATCACCATCGTACGCACCGCCTCGGTGGCCGTGCCGGCCTGCTGTGCCCAAGCTGCCAGCAGCAACAGTGACAGCAGCAGGCAACTGCCCAGCATCAGTGCATGCCCGAGGGCAGACGCCGGCATCAACAGCGGTTCATCCAAGCGCCGCGGAGGACGCGTCATCAGGTCGCGTGCCGGCGGCGCGTTTTCAAAGGCCAACGAACACATCGGGTCGATCACCATTTCCGTGAGCACCACATGCGCGGGCAGCATCAGGGGTGGCCAGCCCAACAGCAGAGGCAGGATGGCCAAGCCAGCCAAGGGCACATGAACGGCGGTGATGTAGCCCGATACCCGGCGCAGGTTGTCCAGCAGGCGCCGCCCCAGCGCCAAGGCCTTGGCCAGATGGCCGAAGTCTTCGTCCATGAGCACCATCGACGCGGCTTCACGCGCCACATCGGTGCCGCGTCCGCCCATGGCCACGCCAATGTGCGCCGCCCGCAAGGCCGGCGCGTCGTTTACACCGTCGCCCGTCATGGCCACCACTTCACCCTGCGCCTGAAGGGCCTGCACCAGCGCCAGCTTGTGCTGGGGTTGCACCCGAGCAAACACCCGCACCCGCTGTGCCGCTGCGCGCTGCTCAGACTCATTGAGCGCTGCGAATTCACGGCCCGTCATCACTGCGGCGCCCATGTCCAGGCCCGCCTGGCGTGCGATGGCGCATGCCGTCAGGGGATGGTCGCCGCTGACCATCACCACCTTCACACCGGCCTGCCGCACCTGGGCCACCGCCTGTGGAACGCCTTCGCGCATGGGGTCTTCAAAGGCGATCAGGCCGGCCCAGCGCCAGCCGGTGTCAGGCGGTATGGGCGTGGCCACCGACACCGCCCCCGCATGATCGGCCACCGCCAACACGCGCCACCCCCGCTGCGCCAGGTCCGCCGCCGCGCGCAGGCGCCTTTCCTGCTCTTCCACCGTACCTCCACAACGCGCCAGCACATGCTCTGGCGCGCCCTTGCACACCCACACCGCGCCACCGGCTGGTGCTTGCCAGGCCACCCGCATCAAGGGCTCCAGGGGAGACGGGCCGATGTCATGCAACCGAACCGATCCCGCAACCTCCATCGGCCCCGTCGGCTCCTGTGCCTCACGCAGCGCCACATCCACCGGGTCCACGCCCACCTGCCGGCAGGCGGCCACGCCCAGCGCCAATAGCCTGCGCAAGGAAGGTGGCAGCGCGGATGCACCCCCACGGAGCCCTTGCGCCACTTGGTCGTCCTGCAGTTCCACCACCCGCAGATGGTTTTCGGTGAGGGTTCCGGTCTTGTCCACACACAAAACGGTCAGCGACCCCAGGGCCTCCACCGCCGCCGGGCGCCGCGCCAACACCTGCAGACGGCTCAATCGCCAGGCGCCCAGAGACATGAAGATCGCCAGCGCCATCGGGAACTCTTCAGGCAGCATCCCCATCCCCAAGGCCAGGGCCGACAGCGCGCCGTTCCACCAGTCGCCGTTCCACAGACCGTGGCCCACCATCACCGCCAGGCTCACCAACAGCGCCACCGCCCCGAACACCTGCACCAGCCAGCGGATGCGCTGCTGGGCCGGCGTGTCCTGGGTTTCAATGCCCCCCAGCGCTGCCCCTATGGCGCCCATGCGGGTGCGGGCGCCGGTGTCCGTCACGCAGGCCACCGCCTGCCCTGACACCACCAAAGTACCTGCCCATACGCGGTCGTCTGCGGCCTCCTGGTGGGCATCTGCGGCGGGTGTTGCCTTGGATGTGGCCTTGGCTGTTGCCTTGGGCACCGCCCAGGATTCGCCCGTCAAAAGCGACTCATCCACCGACAGGTGCGTGGTCTGCAGCAGCTGCGAATCAGCCGCCACCCGCTCTCCTTCCTCCAACAAGATGCAGTCCCCCGGAACCAGCTCGGCCGCCGAACGCCGCTGCCAGCGCCCATCCCGAAGCACCTGCACCTGCGGTGAAGACATGTCGCGCAAGGCCTGCAAGGCCCTCTCGCGCCGCCATCCTTGCCATACCACCAGCCCCACCGTCACCAGGGCAAAGCCCCCCAGCAGCAAGCCCTCGCCCGTGTCGCCGAGCGCCAGATAGATGGCCGCTGCCACCAACAGCAAAACGAACATCGGCTCGCGGGCCACTTCCATCACGGTGTGCAAGATGGTGTGGCCCTGCGGGTCGGGCATCCGGTTGGGGCCCCATTGCCTCATTCGTGCACCGGCCTCTTCTTCGCTCAAAGATGGCAGGTCTGTGGTCGTCTGGATCATTCCCCATCCTCAGGGCTGCGCAGCACGGGGATTTGCCATTCATCACCTGCGCCGCCGATCAGGGCATGCCGCGGCCTAGAGTGTTTCGCCTAGGGCCATAAGCCTCACACCAGGCTTTTAGGGTGCGAGCTCTAGTGACAAACCCTAGACTGACGGTTGTCATTCACCGCCCAAGGAGCAACCCCATGGCACGCAGCACCACCGCTTCCCGCAAGACCACCCGCCGCAACACCACCAACACCCAGGCCCGTGCCACACGCAGCGCCGCCACCGGCTGGCGCGCCCAGGTCGAGCAGATCGTCACCGCCGGCAAACAAGCCGCCGAGTTCGTGCAGCGCCGTGGTGGCACGGTGGTGGAGCAGGCCCAGCGCCGCAGCACCGCCCTGAGCGCACAAGCGCGCAATGCCGCAGAAGAAAAGCTTGAAGCCGTGGCCGTGAAGGTTGTGGGCGCTTGGGACCAAGTGGAACAAGTGGCCAGCGAGCGAGTGGGCCGCACCCTCAACCGCCTGGGCGTGCCCTCGCAAAAAGACATCGACAAGCTCACCCGTTCGGTGGCCAAGCTCAGTGCGCAGATCGACAAGCTGAGCACCCCCGCACCGCGCGCAGCCCGCGCGCCGAGCGCCTCCCGCACCAAGGCCAGCACCGCCAAGGCCAGCACCACCGGCCGGGCCAGTACCGCCAAGGCCCGCGCCGCTACCGCTGCAGCCAGCTGAGCATCAGCGCGCGTTCTTCCTGCACGATCCGCTGCAGGAAGTCTTCGGCCCCCTTCATGTGCGCGAACGCCGTGAAGCCCCGCTGAAGAAAGCCGTGCAGTTCGGACAAGCCGGCGAGTTCAGCCGGCTTTTTCATGAGCTTGAGTGAAGCCGAAAGCATGGGCAGGCGGGTCAAGTGGTCCAGCGAACGGCCGATCTGCATCACCAGTTCCAACTGTTCCTGGCGCGCTTGGGCCTGGCCCACGGTGCGGTAGGCCGCCGCGTATTGTTCGGCGCTGAGGTCCTGTGCATGGCGCAGGGCGCCCTGCTCCCACAGACACTGCGTCATCCGTGCGTCCAGCCCTTCGCTCAGCGCGTCCATCTGCAGCGCCTGCGCCATCGTCCATTGCGCCGATTGCGGCAACAACTTCAGCAGCTTGGGCAGCACCCGAGCCACATCCTGGTCGCGCGCGCGGTGGTCCTTGGGGCCGTACAGGTCTTCCAGAAAAAAACGCGCCGCAGGCGCAAAGCGCGGGCTTTCCAGCAATGCAGCATGCGTGCGCGCCAATCGCTCGCCCTGCCAGGCTTTCAGCCAGGCACGGCGCTGGCGCTCAGGCGTTTCCAGGCCGCCGCCGCGCAGCCCATCCAACTCGGCCAACAGGGCCAGGATGCGGGCTTCCATTTCGGCGCGGTGGGGCAGCGTGGGCTGGCTCATCTGCGCCACTGTATCCGCGCAGGGGAAACCCTAAGGCGCACTGCAATGGCCTGCCGCGCGCCGCGGCACGCAGCAACTTGCGTAGACTGAAGCCATGTTGAACCGAAGACGCTGGCTGAAAGTAGGCCTCCTGGGCGGTGCCGCCTTGGGGGCCGCAGGGCTTGTGGCGCAGTGGCAAGGGCGGCCGGGGTGGCAGGGGTCCAATTCCCCGCACGCGCTTGACCACCCGCCGCCTGCATCCACCGCCTCGCCTTGGTCGGCGCCTGCCGCCGGGTTTTTCAGCGCCATCGCACCGGTGCTGTTGGCCGGCGCCTGTGCAAATGCACAAGACACCCAGCGTGTGGTCGAAGGCGTGCGCGTGGCCATTGCAGCCCTGTCGCCACCCGCACAGCGCGATATGGGCGAATTGCTGACCCTGCTGAACATCACGCCGGCGCGTGGTGTGCTGACAGGCGTGTGGGGGCCCTGGTCAGGCGCCTCCCACGCGGACATCGAAGCATTCCTGGAGCGCTGGCGCGGCAGCCGCCTGGCCCTGCTGCAAGCCGGCTACCACGCCCTGCACGACCTGGTGCTGGCCGCTTGGTATGCCGAACCTGCGGCGTGGGCGGCAATCGGCTACCCGGGGCCACCGGCTGTGCACGGAACCCCTTCTGCATGAAACCGCTTTTGAACACCGCAGGCAGCACCGCAGCCAGCGCCGCGCCCACCATCCAAGACCCCATCGCCCAGGGCTTGGCCGCGGGCTGGAAGGTCATCGACGGCCGCCGCCTGGAACAGGACCTCACGCTGCAGGCCGATGTCGTGATCGTGGGCACAGGTGCCGGCGGTGGCACCGCAGCCGACCTGTGCAGCCGCGCGGGCTTGAAGGTGGTGATGGTGGAGGAAGGCCCCCTGCGCTCCTCAAGCGACTTTCGCATGCTCGAAGCCGAGGCCTACCCACAGCTGTACCAAGAGTCTGCCGCCCGCAAGACAGCAGACAAGGCCATCAATATCCTGCAAGGCCGTGCGGTGGGCGGCAGCACCACCGTGAACTGGACGAGCAGCTTTCGCACGCCGGCCGACACCCTGACGCACTGGCAGCAGGCCCACGGCCTGCGCGACTTCACGCCACAGGCGCTCGCGCCCTGGTTCGATGAAGTGGAGCGCGACCTGCACATCGCGCCCTGGGCCGTTGCACCCAACCCCAACAATGAAGCCCTGCGCCGTGGCGGGCAGCAACTGGGCATTGCAGTGGAGGTGATCAGCCGCAATGTGAAGGGCTGTTGGAACTTGGGCTACTGCGGCGTGGGCTGCCCCACGAATGCCAAACAGTCGATGCTGGTCACCACCATTCCGGCATCGCTGCAGCGGGGCGCGCAACTGCTGCACTCGGTGCGCGCGCAACACTTGGTTCGGCAAGGTGAGCGCATCACCGCCCTGCAGGCCTGGGCCATGGACAGCAGCGGCCTTCACCCACGCGCGGTGCGCGTGACGGTGCAGGCTCCGCACTTCATCATCGCGGGCGGCGCCATCAACTCCCCGGCCCTGCTGCTGCGCTCGGACATTCCGAATGAAAGCGGCCTCATCGGCCAGCGCACCTTCCTGCACCCTACGGTGGTGGGCTCGGCCCTGATGCCCGATGCAGTGCGCGGCGATGCAGGTGCGCCGCAGAGCCTGTACTCCGACCATTTCCTTCACACGCAGCCTGTCTCGGGCCCCATCGGCTTCAAGTTGGAATCTGCGCCGCTGCACCCGGTGCTGTTTGCGTCCACGCTGCACGGCTATGGACAAACGCATCATGACCTGATGAAGGGCTTTGCCCATACGCAGGTGTTGCTGGCCCTGATGCGCGACGGATTCCATGAGGCGAGCAAGGGTGGCCAAGTGCGGTTGCGCAGCGACGGCACACCCGAACTGCACTACCCGCTCAATGCCTATCTGTGGGACGGCGCACGACGCGCCTTCAAAACCATGGCGGAAATCCAGTTCGCCGCCGGCGCGAAGCAGGTGACGGTGGTGCATGAGCAGGCGCCGATGTGGAACAGTTGGCAGGCTGCACAGCGCGGTATTGAGGCGCTGGACTTGCGCCCGCTGCTCACCCGCGTGGTGAGCGCTCATGTGATGGGCGGCTGCGCCATGGGGGCCGATCCGCGTCTTTCGGTGGCCGACCCCAATGGCCGCGTGCACGGCCTGCGCAACCTGCAGGTGGCCGACGGCAGCCTGTTCCCCACCAGCCTGGGTGCCAACCCGCAGGAAACCATCTATGCACTGGTGCGGCGGCAGGTCACCGGCTGGCTGGCCGCCCAGGGTGCACAGCTTCACGGTTGATCCGGGCTTGTGGCGGGCGCAGCCCCTGCGTGGCCTTCATCTAGTGTGCAGGCTCTAGCCCGGGTGCTTAGACTGGGGGGTGGGCATCCACACCAACAGCCGGGAGAACACCATGGCGCAGAAGAACAACCGGCGCACCCCGCCGCCTGAACAAGCTCAGATGCCGCAAAGCCTGCGCGAATCGGCCCAGCACATCTGGATGGCTGGCCTGAGCGCCTTTGCCAAGGCGCAGTCGGGCGGCAACAAGGTGTTTGAGGCGCTGATGAAGGAAGGCGAAGCGCTGCAATCGCGCACCCGCCAGGCCGCACGCGACCAGGTCGATGACATGGCCGAAAAGGCCAGCGGCACCTGGGACAAGCTCGAACAGGTGTTCGAGACTCGCGTGGCCCGTGCGCTGCACACCCTGGGGGTGCCCACGCACGAAGACATCGACCAACTCAGCCGCCGCGTGGCCGAACTCACCGCACTGGTCGACCGGCTGCAGGCCGCAGGGGCGGCTGCTGCTTCCTCACCGGCCCAAGGCAAGGCGTCCATGGCGCCCAAGCGCCAAACCACGGGCAGGAAGGCTGCTGCCAAAAAAATCGCTGCCGAAAAAATATCTGCCCAAAAGGGCGCAGTCGAGAAGGTCGCCGCCAAGAAGGTGACCGTTAAGAAGGCCACTGCCAAGAAGACCACTGCCAAGAAGACCACTGCCAAGAAGGTCGCCGCCTGATGCGCCGCACCTCCGCGCGGCGCGGCCGCAGTGGCGTGGCCCTGGCCCTGGCCGGCGGCGGGCCGCTGGGTGCGGTCTACGAGATCGGTGCCCTCAACGCGCTGGCCGAATCCGTCGAAGGGCTGGACCTCAACGGCATGGACCAGTATGTGGGCGTGAGTGCCGGCGCCTTCATCACCGCCGGCTTGGCCAACGGCATCACGCCGGCGCAGTTGTGCCGCATGTTCATCGCCGGCCATTCGGCCAAGGTGCCGCTGGACCCCGAACGATTTCTGATGCCCGCCTACGGCGAACTGATGCGCCGCAGCTGGCAGGCCACCGTGCTGGCCGCACAAGGCACCGTGGCCTTTGTGCGCGGCGGCGGTTCGCGCAGTTGGATGGAATCCTTCCAGCGCATGACCCGCGCCCTGCCCACCGGCCTGTTCGACAACGACACGATTGCAGCCTACTTGCGCAAGGTGTTCGAGGCACACGGCGGCAGCGACGACTTCCGCCGCCTGCGCTCGCGCCTGTTTCTGGTGGCCACCAACCTGGATACCGGCGAGGCCGCCGCCTTTGGCTCCGACGGGCTGGACCATGTGCCCATCTCGCAGGCCATTCAGGCCAGCGCGGCGCTGCCTGGGCTGTTCCCGCCGGTGGAAATCGACGGCCAGTGGTTCGTGGACGGTGCGCTGAAGAAGACACTGCACGCGTCGGTGGTGCTGCGCGAAGGCGCCGGTTTGGTGCTGTGCGTGAACCCGCTGGTGCCCTTCAACGCGGCGCGGGCCATGGGCCTCGGGCGCAACGACACACGGCACCTGGTGGACGGCGGCCTGCCCACCGTTTTGGGCCAAACGCTGCGCACCATGATCCATTCGCGCATGGAAGTGGGCATGGCGCGCTACGAGTTGGAATATCCCAACGCCGACATCGTGCTGTTCGAGCCCGACCATGGCGACAGCGACATGTTCTTCACCAACCTCTTCAGCTATGCGTCGCGCCAGCGCCTGTGCGAACACGCCTATCAGCAGACGCGCCGGGCACTGCTGGCGCGGCGCGAGGAACTCGAACCCAAGCTGGCCCGCCATGGCATGCGTCTGCGCCTGTCAGTGCTGCAAGACGCCTCAAGGCCGTTGGTGCCGGCCATGTCTACCCTGCAGCGCCGGCGCAGCGGCCCCCTGGGCCGCACCGCACTGGAATTGAACGACACGCTGGACCGGCTGCAGGCGCAGTTGAGCCGGCACGCTGCGGCCGAACAGGGCCGCTGAGGTTGCACCCCATGGCCACTCGCGAAGCCAAGCCCAAGCGCCGCACGCGCGAGCGCATCCTGGAGGTGTCGCTGCGCCTGTTCAACGACTTCGGCGAACCCAATGTGACCACGCAGCTGATTGCCGATGAGATGGAGATCAGCCCCGGCAATCTGTACTACCACTTCCACAGCAAAGACGAAATCCTCGAGGCCATCTTCGAAGATTTCGAGCGCGGCATCACCCATAC
This sequence comes from Azohydromonas lata NBRC 102462, assembly GCA_945878385.1. GTDB lineage: Bacteria > Pseudomonadota > Gammaproteobacteria > Burkholderiales > Burkholderiaceae_C > RFTU01. Next base: position 12,337 of record CAMCTE010000048.1, read on the forward strand.
GTTGGCCGCACCGGCGCGGGGAGTGGCACGGGTGGAGGACATCTGGCAGTTCCTGCACCTGCTGTTCGAGAACATCTGGACCTACCGCTTCCTCTACCGCGACCTGCACGACCTGGTGTCGCGCAACCGGGTGGTGGAAACGCACTTCAAACAGATCCTGGCGCACAAGATGCGCACGGCGGCCCTCATCTGCGAAGGGCTGGTCACCACCGGCGAGATGAGGCCCACTTCGCGCGCGGAACTGGAAACCCTTGCGGTGAACATGACCGTGCTGGCCACCCACTGGCTGAGCTTTGAGTTCGTGCGCAACCCTCGGCAAACACTGGACCAGACCGCCTTGACCCGTGGCGCTTTCCAGGTGATGTCGCTGGCCGCGCCCTACCTGGACGGGCGGGCGCTGGAGCTGTATCGGCGCATGAGCGGCGGTCAGACGGCAGCAGGCTGAACGAGGACGGTGCGGAAACGACAGCGCCCAGCCTCTCATCGGCAGCCCCTGGTCATGGGACAGCCGCGGCCCACAATTCCAGGCGCGCCGCAAAGCGGCGGTGGTCGGGTAATGGTGCATCAGCGCACAAGAGCAATGTCATCAGCAACTGGTTGAATTCCTGCACGATCAGCGGCATGAGCACTCGGGGTTGCGCCACCAGGCCTGCATCGGTGATCAGGCCGAAACGCACCTCGTCGGCGTAGCTGAAGATGGACACGCCCACCCCCACATCGCCCGACTGCGGCACCCAGAACATCACCTCCTGAATGCGGATGCCGCCCAGGTGGCGCGCACGGCGCGGCCCAGGCACATGCGTGACCACGGCCGTGGCCTTGCTGGACAACAGTTCGAGCGCCGCGCCCTGCACCGCGCGCGGTGCCAAGCCCATCACGCCCAGCAGGCCCAGCGACAAAGGCGGCAGCAGCGAGTTCTTGAGTGCGCGCATGCGCGTGCTGATGGTGTGCACGCGTTCAAGCAAATTGGCCTGATGCAGGGGCAAGAGCAGCGGCACCAGGCCAAACCGATTGCCCATGGCCGCAGCCCGCAGCCGTCCGCGCAAAGTGGGCCGCAGGCTCACCGGCACCAGGGTACGAATGTTCACCCCCGCCACCGGATCACCCTGCTGCAGCAAATGGCGCCGCAGCGCGCCAGCCACACAAGACAGCAGCACATCGTTGACCGTACAGCCCAGCGCCTGTGCCGCAGCCTTGGCCTCGCTCAGTGGCACAGGCGTAGACCAGGCCACCGCCTTGGCGCGGCCGGTTCTGCCCTTGAAACGGGTCTCGCTGTCCTGCGGCAGCACCAGCAACTTGGCCACCTCCGCGGCCACAAGCCCACCCAGTTGCCCCATTTGGGCTGAGCCCTGCGGGTCTTGTGCCCAGCGGCTCAGGGCAGCCAGCCAGGGCGGGTCGTCCAGCTTGGGG
>CAMCTE010000049.1 GCA_945878385.1 Azohydromonas lata NBRC 102462
CAGGTGACGATGCGTGAACTCGATCAACTTTTCCTGCGTGGGCGCTGAGCCGACATGAACCAACGCCCCCCCGAGACCCCCCACCCTGACGGTGAACGACTGTCCAAGCGCATGACCGCCCTGGGCCTGGCCTCGCGGCGCGAAGCCGATGAATGGATTGAAGCCGGCTGGGTGAAGGTGGATGGGCAGATGGCCGTGCTGGGCCAACGCGTCAAGCCCCACGCCCGCATCGAGGTAGACCCCGCCGCGCGCCAACAACAGGCCCAACGCGTCACGGTCCTGCTGCACAAGCCAGTGGGATTCGTCAGTGGCCAGGCCGAAGACGGCTATGCGCCGGCGGTCAGCCTGATCAAGGCCGATACGCGATGGACGGACGACCGTGGCCCACTGCGCTTTCATCCTGGACATTTGCGCCACCTGGCTCCGGCCGGAAGGCTGGACATCGACTCCACGGGCCTTCTGGTCCTCACCCAGGATGGCCGCGTGGCACGGCAACTGATCGGTGAAGACTCCAATGTGGAGAAGGAGTATTTGGTGCGGGTAGCGCTGCGCGGCGGAGGCCGCTTGCCGCCTGACGGGCTGGCCCGGTTGAACCATGGACTGAGCCTGGACGGCGTGCGGCTCAAGCCCGCCAGGGTGAGTTGGCAGAACGAAGACCAACTGCGCTTCGTGCTGCGCGAAGGCCGCAAGCGCCAGATCCGCCGCATGTGCGAACTGGTGGGGCTGGATGTGCTGGGCCTCAAGCGTGTGCGCATCGGCAGCGTGGTGTTGGGCAAGCTGCCCGCGGGCCAGTGGCGCTATTTGGGGCAGCATGAAAAGTTCGCCTGATTCTCTGGGTACGCCGCCGGACCGCTGGGTGGGCCTGGTGGGACCCACGGCCAGCGGCAAGAGCGGCATCGGGCTGATGGTGGCCCACAAAGTGGATGTGGAAATCGTCAGCGTGGACTCGGCCCTGGTGTACCGCGGTATGGACATCGGCACGGCCAAGCCTTCGGTGCGCCAGCGGTCGCAGATCCCGCACCACCTCATCGACCTGATGGAGCCCACTGACCGCTACTCCGCCGCGAGGTTCGCAGCCGATGCGCGGCAGTTGATCCGCGAGATCAATGCCCGCGGACGCCTGCCCTTGCTGGTGGGCGGCACCATGCTTTACATCAAAGCCCTGATGGACGGGTTGGATGCCATGCCCAGCACCGACCCTGAACTGCGCGACGCCTTGTTGGCCGAAGGGCGCGAGCGCGGATGGCCGGCATTGCACGCCGATCTGCAGGAAGTGGACCCGCAGACCGCCGCACGCCTCGAGCCCAACGATTCACAGCGGATTCAGCGTGCGCTGGAAGTGTGGCGGCAGACGGGCCAACCCCTGTCGAGCTTCCACACGAAGTCAGGCTCACCTCAATCCGCCCACGGCGGCCTGCAGCCCCGCGCGCTGATCAGCCTGGAGCCCAAGGACCGCGCGTGGTTGCACCAACGCATCGCCCTGCGTTTTGACTACATGATTGAAGAAGGCTTCCTCGAGGAAGTCCACGCGCTGCGTGCCCGGGGTGACCTGCACCCCGACCTGCCTTCGATTCGCAGCGTGGGCTACCGACAGGCGTGGGAAGCGCTGGAGGCGGGGCTGCAAGGCCATGCGTTGCTCAAGGCCCTGCGCGAAACCACTGTGGCTGCCACACGGCAGTTGGCCAAGCGCCAACTCACCTGGCTGCGCAGCATGCCAGGCCGTGTGGTGTTCGACGCCCAGGACCCGGCCACAGCCGATGCGGTGGTGAACCTGGTGAAGCAGCATGCTCAGGGTTGAAGACCTGGGCAAGCGCTACGGCAGCGCCTGGATCTTTCGCCATGTGTCGTTCGATGTGGCGCCGGGCGAGATGGTGGCCGTGCTGGGCGAATCGGGCGTGGGCAAGTCCACGCTGCTCAACGGGCTGGCGGGGCTGGATGATGTTCAGGAGGGCCGCGTCAGCCTGGGCTCCAGCGATGTGCAAGCGCTTTCAGAAGATGCGCAGGCCCTGTGGCGCCGGCGCGAGGTGGGCTTCGTCTTCCAAGCCTTTCATGTACTGCCGCATCTGAGCGTGGCCCAGAACGTGGCCCTGCCCCTGCTGCTGCTGAACGCGCCCCGTCAAGAGCGGCAACAACGCGTGATGCAGATGCTGAAGGCCGTCGGCCTGGAAGGCTTCGAAGACCGCGAGCCCCGAACCCTCTCGGGTGGGCAATTGCAGCGGGTGGCCATCGCGCGTGCGCTGGCGCACCGCCCGGCCCTGCTCCTGGCCGACGAGCCCACCGGTAACCTGGACCCTGAAACTGCCGAACGCGTGATGGGATTGCTGCGCCAACAGGTGCATGAATTGCAGGCGGCCTGCGTACTGGTCACCCATTCAAGGGCTGCTGCCCGAGTAGCCGACCGCGTGCTGCAGTTGCGCGCCGATGGCATCTCGCCGGCCTGAGGCGATGCAGCCGATGCCCACCCTGCGCCTGCTGGTCACGCTCCTGCGCGAACTCACCTGGCGTGAATGGCGACAGCACCCCTGGCGCCAGGGCGTGGGCGTGCTCGCAGTCGCGCTCGGTGTGGCGCTGGCCTTTTCGGTGCACCTGATCAACGAATCGGCGCTGTCGGAGTTTTCGTCGGCGGTGCGCAGCGCCACCGGTCAATCCGATGGTGCGCTGCAATGCCCGCAATCCTGCAGCGACCACACCTGGGACGCGGTGCAACTGCAATCCGGCGTGCAGGCGGCCAGCCCGGTGCTGGAACTGGACACCTATGCCCTCAACGGCCAGGGCGAGCGCGTGGCCTTGAAGGTGCTCGGCTTGGATGCCCTGACCATCGCCTCCGTTTCACCCGAACTGTTGCCGCGCATGAGCCGCACAGACTCCGAAGATCGGCTGGCCTTCCTGCACCCCGACCGACTCTTTCTCAACCCCGCCGCCCTCCAGGCGCTGAAGGTGCCCGCGGGCGCTTTCCTGGAACTGCAGTCTGGCCTGGGCCTGCAACGCCTTCAGGTGGCCGGTACAGTGGCTGCCGGTGGCGCGCCGCTGGCCGTGATCGACATCGCCGGGGCACAAGAATATTTCGATGCGACAGGCCGCATCAGCCGAATTGAATTGAGGCTGGCCCCTGGCCACACGCTGGCCACACTCGAAGCCCAATGGGTGTTGCAGCCCTGGTGGCCTCAGGGTGCCCGGTTGCAAGCCCCGGAAGAAGGCACGCAGCGGGTCTCCACCGCCTCGCGTGCCTACCGCGTGAACTTGACCGTGCTGGCGCTGGTTGCGCTTTTCGTGGGTGCCTTCCTCGTCTTCTCGGTGCAGGCGCTGTCGGTCGCGCAGCGCACGCCCTCACTGGCGCTGCTGGGCGTGATGGGGCTGTCCGCACGCCTGCGTTTGTGGCTCATCTTGAGCGAATCCCTGGTACTGGGTCTGTTGGGCAGCGCCCTGGGGGTCTTGATGGGCACTGGCGCCGCTTGGTGGGCCTTGCGGTGGCTGGCCGGCGACCTGGGCGGCGGTTACTTTCCGGGCATTGCGCCGAGCCTGCAGTTTTCGGCTTCAGCAGCATGGGTCTTTGGCGGCCTGGGCGTGGTGGCGGCGCTGCTGGGGGGCTGGTCACCCGCGCGACAGGCCCAAGGGCTGTCGGCGGCTCAGGCACTCAAGGGCCTGGGCGGTACCGTGGTACGCACACTGCCTTCGTGGGCTGGCCCGGCCTTGGTGGCTGTGGGAGCAGCACTGGCCTTCGCGCCCCCGTGGCTCGGCCTGCCCCTTTGGGCCTATGTGGCCGTGGCGCTTCTGCTGCTGGGCGGGATCGCCTGTGTGCCGGCCCTGGTCGCGCTGCTGCTGCGCAGCGTTCACCCCCAGAACCATGCCCTGGCGGTGTTGGCGGTGGGCCGTGCCCGGCACGAACGGCAAGCGGCCACGGTGGCCGTGGCCGGCGTGGTGGCCAGCCTGAGCCTGGCCGTGGCCCTGACGGTGATGGTGTCGAGCTTTCGCAGCGGCGTAGCCCAGTGGTTGGAACAGGTGTTGCCCGCCGACCTGTATGCGCGAACGGCCACGAGTACGGCCGCCAGCGACGGTGCCTTCCTGCCGCCGGCCTTCATCGAGGCCGCAGCGCGCGTACCGGGCGTCACTCGCATCGAAGGCGCCCGCGTCCGGGCGGTGGTGCTGGACCCCTCGCGCCCGGCGGTCAGCCTGGTGGCCCGGCCCCTGAGCCCGCAGGCCCTGGGCGGTCGAAAGCCGGCGCAGGTGCTGCCGATGGTGGGCGCCACCTTGCCGGACGAAGCCCTGCAGACCGCACGGGCGCGCCAGAAGGGTGCGGCCACACCCCTGGTGGCCGCTTATGTCACCGAAGCCATGGAAATGCTCTATGGCGCGCGCCCGGGCACCACCCTCGAGCTGCCACTGGCCTCCGTCACCGCATCCGGCGCCACCACGGTCACGGTGCTGGTCATGGGCGTGTGGCGCGACTACGCCCGGCAGTTCGGCGCCGTGGCCATCGACTTGGCAGACTATCAAGCTCTCACAGGTGACACGCGCATCAACGACCTGGCTTTGCAGTTGCAAGCGGATGCAGATGTGGCCGGTGTGCAATCCGCCCTGCGCGCCTTGGTGCCACAGTCCTCGCTCATCGAATTCGCAGTGCCCGGGCAGATCCGCGCCATTTCCATGCGCATCTTCGACCGCAGTTTTGCCGTCACCTACTACCTGCAGGCCCTGGCCATCGGCATCGGCCTGTTCGGGATCGCCGCCAGCTTCTCTGCCCAGGTGCTGGCGCGGCGCAAGGAGTTTGGCCTGCTCACCCACCTGGGCCTGACTCGGCGACAAATCGTGGGCCTCGTGGCCACGGAAGGCACGGCGTGGACCGCCGCTGGCGCACTGGCCGGCTTGGCCCTGGGGCTGGCAGTCAGCGCCGTGTTGGTGCATGTGGTGAACCCACAGAGCTTTCACTGGACGATGGACCTCATCGTGCCCTGGGGCCGGCTGGCCCTGCTCAGCGGCGCCGTGCTGCTGGCCGGTGGCTTGACCGCCGCGCTGAGCGCGCGTGCGGCGGCATCGGCCGATGCGGTGCGTTCGGTGAAGGAGGATTGGTAGGAACACCGTCTTTCGTTAGTCAGAAAGTTGTTTACGGCTCAAGAATACTGTATTAATCTACAGTCTCTTAGAGACGAGTAGCGGATGGGGGTCCGGGGGAAGGAATGCGGGCGGTGCGGTCTGTAGGTAACTCGGAGCTGGCACGGCTCCGCAGCCTCTCGGCGCTCGATGTGCTGAGCCTAATGGCCGATCACGCGAAGGTCGACCGAGACTTCTCTCCGGTACGGGCCACAGGTACCCAGCGCGTCCACGTCAGCGCTGGTGGGGCCGACTGGGAGATCCTGGTCGACGGCGCTGCGCGAGGAGCTGGAAGCTGCTCTTGCCGACGTCGCGAGGTTGGCGTCGATCAATGAGACATTACGCCAGGAGGTCGCCACGCTGCGGGCTGCAGGGTCTGGCACAGTGTTCGTTCTGCCCCCTAGGGGGTCCGCTTGAGACTAGCGCCAGAGGGTCCAAACTGTTAGTTACTGATGTTCAAGCCAAATCAATGACTTACGTTCTACTAACAGTTAGTAACATTCAGACCAATTGGTGACATGAGCCCAAACCAGTCGCGCCGCGCGTGGATGGCCCGTCATGCCGCCTTGATCGGTGCGTGGGGCCTGGCCCACGGAAACGCACAGAGTCAAAGTCCCGGCGACACCCTGCGCTTCCCGCGCGACTTCGGTGCGCATCCGGGCACCCGCATCGAGTGGTGGTATGTCACCGGCATGCTGCGGGCCTCAACGGCCCCCGATGAGCTCTACGGCTTTCAGATCACCTTCTTCCGCAGCCGCACCGCGGTGGCCGACCGGCAGCCCCCATCGGCCAGCCGCCTGGCGCCGCGGCATCTGCTGTTCGCCCACGCCGCGCTGACCGATGTGAAGGCGGGGCGATTGCTGCACGCCGAGCGCTTGGCGCGCTGGAGCGGGCCCGATGCCAGTGCAACGGCAAGCACCCGCCCCACCACGATCACACCCATCACGATGACACCAGCCTCGCACGCCAGTCTCAACGACACGGCCGTGCGCATCGGGCCCTGGCACCTGCAGCGCGGTGGCGCGCCCGGGGCATCCCTCTACCAAGGCGCTTGGCAAGACGACGATGCCGGCTTCGGCCTGGCACTGAGCCTGCAGGCCACACAACCCGTCCTGCTGCAGGGTGAAGAAGGCTACAGCCGCAAGAGCCCACGCCCGGGGCATGCCAGCGGCTACTACAGCCAACCCCAGTTGCGCACCACAGGAGAGCTTCAACTGCAAGGCCGCCGCATTCCGGTGGAAGGCACCGCCTGGCTGGACCACGAGTGGAGCAGCGCCCTGCTCGACCCCGAGGCCGTGGACTGGGACTGGCTGGGCCTGAACCTTGACGACGGCAGCGCGCTCACCGTGTTCCGGCTGCGCCGTGCCGATGGAAGCGCGCTGTGGGCCGGTGGGTCGCTGCGCCGCCCGGGCCAGGCGGTGCGCCCCTTCGCACCCCATGAGGTGCAGATGCAACCCGGCCGCACCTGGCGCAGTGCCGCCACGAATGCCGTGTACCCGGTGGAATGGGTCATTGCCACGCCCGCCGGCCGGCAGGCGGTGCGGGCCCTGGTGGACGCCCAGGAATTGGACAACCGCAGCCGCACCGGCACGGTGTACTGGGAAGGCATCAGCAGCCTGCACGACGAGGCAGGCCGCCGCATCGGCACGGGCTACCTGGAGATGACCGGTTATGCCGGGCGCCTGCAGCTCTGATCGGGTTCTTGGTACCCTAGAGGGTTGCCTCTGACCACCCCATCATGTCCACCAGCGACCGCGCCAAATCCAAAAGCCCCAAATCGCTGGGCGGCCTCGTTCCCTTCCTGCGACCCTACCGCCTGCAGATCGGCTTGGCCGTCGTATTTTTGCTGTTGGCTGCGGCCAGCACCCTGGCCTTTCCGGTGGCGCTCAAGAGCCTGATCGACCAGGGCTTTGTGGCGGCCGAACCCGGCCAACAACTTCTGAACCTGCGCGAGCACTTCGGTGCGCTGTTCGCCGTGGGTGCCGCGCTGGGCCTGTTCTCCGCAGCCCGCTTCTACATGGTGACTTGGCTGGGCGAACGCGTCACCGCCGACCTGCGCAGCGCGGTGTACGCCCATGTGGTGCAGCAAAGCCCCGAGTTCTTCGAAACCACACAAACCGGTGAAGTGATCAGCCGCCTGACCACCGACACCACCCTGGTGCAGACCGTGGTGGGCTCGTCCCTGAGCATGGGCTTGCGCAACACAGTGATGGGCATCGGTGCGCTGATCATGCTGGTGGTCACCAACCCCGCCGTGATGGCGCAGGTGCTGGGCATGTTGGTGCTGGTGGTGCTGCCATCGCTGTACTTCGGCCGGCGCGTGCGCAAGCTCTCGCGCGCCAGCCAAGACCGCGTGGCCGACACCAGTGCCATTGCCGCCGAGGTGCTCAATGCCATGCCGGTGGTGCAGAGCTATGTGCAGGAATCGCGTGAAGCCCAACGCTTTGAAGACGCCACCGAGGCCGCCTTCGATACCGCCAAGCGCCGCACCAAGATCCGTTCGGTGCTGGTGGGCTTCATCATCACCGCCACCTTCGCCGCACTGCTGTGGGGCCTGTACCAGGGTACGCAATCGGTCATCGAAGGCCGCATCAGCGCCGGTCACCTGGGTCAGACGGTGGTGTTCGTCATCATCCTCATCAGCAGTGTGGCGGTGCTCTCAGAGGTGTATGGCGACCTGTTGCGCGCAGCCGGCGCCACCGAGCGGCTGATGGAATTGCTGGCCACCCGCTCGCCCGTGGCCGAAGCCGCCGCCCCTCAGGAACTGCCCGCCACACGGGGAGGCTCGGCGGTGCAGTTCGAAGACATCACCTTCCACTACCCCTCGCGCCCGGCCACCGCCGCGCTGCGCCAACTCAGCCTGAACATCAAGCCGGGTGAAACCATCGCCCTGGTGGGCCCCAGCGGTGCCGGCAAGAGCACGGTGCTGCAACTGCTGCTGCGCTACTACGACGCGCAGCAGGGCCGCGTGCGGGTGGACGGCGTGGATGTGCGCCAAGCCGGCTTAAAGGCACTGCGCCAACGCATCGGCATCGTCCCGCAAGACAGCGTCATCTTCTCCACCAGCGCCCTGGAAAACATCCGCTACGGCCGCCCCGACGCCACTGAAGCGGAAGTGGTCGCCGCGGCCCAGGCCGCGCACGCCCACGAATTCATCACCGCCCTGCCCGAGGGCTACCAAAGCTTTCTGGGTGAGCGCGGCGTGCGCTTGTCTGGCGGCCAGCGCCAACGCATCAGCATTGCACGCGCCATGCTCAAGAACCCGCCCTTGCTGCTGCTGGACGAAGCCACCAGCGCACTGGACTCGGAGAGCGAGCGCATGGTGCAAGCTGCGCTGGAAGCAGCCATGCAGGGCCGCACCACCATCGTGGTGGCGCACCGCCTGGCCACCGTGCAACGGGCCGACCGCATCCTGGTGCTGGACGCAGGCGAACTGGTCGAGCACGGCACCCATGCGGAACTGATGGCCCGCAGCGGCTTGTATGCGCGCTTGGCTTCGATGCAGTTCGGCCTGAACACCGACCCCGCCGACCCCGCCGAGCCTTCCGGTCGCGCCAGTCGCGCCAGTCGCGCCCCAGCGTGATACACCTCGACAATCCACCACCATGAGCACCCGCCCGATCCGTTCCCAATACGAAGACTTCATGCGCCATGTGTTCGAGCACGGCGTGGCCAAGGGCGACCGCACCGGCACTGGCACGCGCAGCGTGTTCGGTCACCAGATGCGCTTCGACCTGCGCGAGGGCTTCCCGCTGGTCACCACCAAGAAGGTGCACTTGAAGAGCATCATCCTGGAACTGCTGTGGTTCCTGCGCGGAGATTCGAATGTGAAGTGGCTGCAGGAGCGCGGCTGCACCATCTGGGACGAATGGGCCCGCAAAGACGGCGACCTGGGCCCTGTGTATGGCGTGCAATGGCGCAACTGGCCCACCCCGGACGGCGGCCACATCGATCAGATCAGCCAGGTGCTGCAGCAACTGCGAAACAACCCCGATTCCCGCCGCATCATCGTCAGCGCCTGGAATGTGGCCGACCTGCCCCAGATGGCGCTGATGCCCTGCCACGCCTTCTTCCAGTTCTATGTGGCCCCACCCACGCAGCAAGGCGGCAAAGGCACCGTGAGCTGCCAGCTCTACCAACGCAGCGCCGACATTTTCCTGGGTGTGCCCTTCAACATCGCGTCCTACGCCCTGCTCACCCACATGATCGCGCAGCAGTGCAACCTGGAAGTGGGCGATTTCATCTGGACAGGTGGGGATTGCCACATCTACGACAACCACACCGAACAGGTGCAACTGCAACTCTCACGCGCGCCGATGCCTTACCCCACGCTGCACATCCGCCGCCAGCCTGCCAGCCTATTCGACTACGAGCTCGAAGACTTCGAGGTGCGGGACTACCAGCACCACCCGGCGATCAAGGCGCCGGTGGCGGTTTGACCACGGCATGACGAATGCCTGGCGCCCCACCGGGCGCGACCTGCTGCTGCTGGTGGCCCTCACGCTGATGTGGGGCGTGAACTGGCCGATGATGAAATTCTCGCTGCGCGAGCTAAGTCCACTGTGGTTTCGCGCGTGGACGATGACGGGCGGGGCCTTGCTGCTGTTGGCCTTCTTCAGTTGGCGCGGTATGAACCTGCGCGTGCCCCGTGCGCACTGGGGCGCCATCGCCTGGCTGGCGCTGCCCAACATCCTGGGCTGGCACGGGCTTTCGATCGTGGGCCTCAGCGGCCTGCCCTCCGGCCGCGCGGCCATCCTGGGCTTCACCATGCCGGTGTGGACGGTGCTGGTGGCCATCCTCTTGGGTGAACAGCGCTTGAACCGCCGCGTCTTCATTTCGGTGGTGGCCGCCACGGCCGCGGTGGGCCTGCTGGCCGCGCACGAACTCAATGCCCTGGCCGGCCGGCCCGTTGCAGTGCTGTGGATGCAGGGAGGGGCGTTCTGCTGGGCTTTGGGCACGGTGATGATGCGCCGCTCCAACTTGGGCCTGCCCACCGAGGCCGTGACCGTGTGGATGATGCTGCTGGGTTCTGCATGTTTCTGGTTGATTGCCCCACTGGCCGAGCCCTTCCCCGATGTGCAGGCCTTGAGCGCGGGCCTGTGGTGGTCGCTGCTGTATGGCGTGGTGCTGAACTACGGTTACGCGCAGGTCATCTGGTTCAACATGGCCAAGCGCTTGCCGCCCTCGGCCAGTGCCTTTTCCATCATGGCCGTGCCGGTGGTGGGCACCCTCACCGCCACCTTCATCGTGGGCGAAGTGCCGCGCGCCACCGATTGGGCTGCTGCGGTGTGCGTGATGGTGGCCATTGCCGCAGCGCTGATTCCGGTGCGCGCAAAATCCGGGGCATGACCACACCCCTGCCCGCTGCCGAAGAACAGCCCACCGCATCTGCACGCCCGGGCTGCGTGAGCCTGATCGCGGCCATCACCCGCAACCGCGGGATCGGCCTGAACAACCGGTTGCTGGTGCACCTGCCCGAAGATCTGAAGCACTTTCGGCGCGTCACCATGGGCTGCCCCGTGATCATGGGGCGCAAGACCTGGGACAGCCTGCCCCCGGCCTTCCGGCCGCTGCCCGGCCGCCGCAATGTCGTGATCAGCCGCAACCCCCAGGCCCAGTGCCCAGGCGCGCAGGTGTGCACCAGCCTGGAAGTCGCGCTGGTCGGGCTGCAAGAAGAGCCCCGCGTCTTCGTGATCGGCGGGGAACAAATCTACGCGCTGGCCCTGCCTCACGCCGACGAGCTGGTGCTCACCGAGATCGATGCCGAGCCGCCAGCCGATGCGTTTTTCCCGGCATGGCCCGCGACTGAGTTCGAAGTGGTGCAGCGCGTGGCACCGGCGTCAGAAGTAGGCCCTGCGTCGGTACCGTATGCCTTCGTCACCTATCGCAGGGGCCGCGCAAGCTCGAGCGCCTGAGCCACTTGGCTACTTGGCTACTTGGCTACTTGGCCCTCGCATCAATTTTCACAGACCACGACACTTTTCAAAAAGAGCGCCCCTCATGAGCAAGCCCATCACGACCGACGCGACAAAGTCCAAAGGTGAAGACGGCAAGACGCCCGCGAGCATGCCCAGCACCCCACACGGATTGGACGCCCTGCTGTCCCGCGGCCCCTGGAACAGCCAGGGCCAGGTGCGCACACCCGATGGCACGCTGAAATTCGACTGCAGTGCCGAATTTCTACCTGTGCTCGAAGACAAGGTCAGTGCCAGCGGCAGCGAGCCCCTGGCCGCCGTGATGTGCACCTCCTACCGTGTGGCCACGCCCGAAGGCGCGGCGCCCCGTCCGGTCTGCTTTGCCTTCAACGGCGGCCCGGGCTCAGCCTCCATCTGGTTGCAGCTCGGCGCAGTGGGCCCCAAACGCGTGGTCATCCAGGACGACGGCTACGCCCCCGCACCGCCCTATGCGGTGCAAGACAACCCACAGACCTGGCTCTCGCACTTCGACCTGGTCTTCCTCGACCCCCCACACACCGGCTGGGCCCTGGCGCGAGACGACGAGGCCCGCAAGAAGGTCCTCAGCGTGGATGGCGATGTCGCCGCACTGACGGGTGTGATGCGCCAATGGCTCACCCGCCACCGCCGTTGGAACTCGGCCATCTACCTCGCCGGCGAAAGCTATGGCACCACGCGCGGCGCGGCCCTGGCCGACAGCCTGCAGGCCGCCGGTGTGGCGCTCGCCGGCCTGATCCTGGTCTCCTGCGCCATGGACCTGCAGACCCTGCGATTCGTACCGGCCAACGACCTGCCCTACGCCCTGTTCCTGCCGGCCATGGCCAACACCTCGCAATACCACGGCCTGCTCAAGGGCCGCGTGGGCGCCTCATCCAATGCCGCACGGCAGGCAGCCGAAGCCTTTGTGGAGGAAGACTACCTGGCCGCGCTGCACCTGGGCGCGCGGCTCACGCACGACCGCACGCGGCGACTGGCGCGGCGTCTGGCGGAACTGACCGGCCTTCCTGCCGCACTGATCGAACAGCACAACCTGCGCATCAGCGACCAGCTTTACTTCTTCGAGGCCATGCGGCCTCAAGGCCGTATCGTGGGGCGGCTGGAGTCGCGCGTCACCGGCCCCATGGGCGCCAACCGCAGCCGCACCTGGGAATTCGACCCGGGCATCGACGCCATCAGTGGGCCCTATGCCATGGCCGGCCAGGCCTACTTCGCCCAAGACCTCGGCATTGACCTGCACACGCCCTACAGGGTCATCAACGGCGAGGTCAACAAGGCTTGGAACTGGAACCGGGGCGAGGCCCAAGGCAACCACTTCGCCAGCACCACACCCGAGCTGGCGCGCGCCATGCGCCGCAACCCGCACCTCAAGGTGTTGGTGGCCAGTGGCCGCTATGACCTGGGTACGCCCTACAGCGCCACCGATTGGTCTTTGGCCCAGCTCGACATCCCGGCCGAGGTGCGCACGCGCCTGACCCACCGCTACTACGACGCCGGGCACATGATGTACACGCGAGAAGCCGACCTGCAGGCGCTTTACCACGATCTGTCCGACTGGCTCAAGGCCTGAGCCTGCGGCGACCCAGCGCGGACACCGCCTACCATCACACCCATCGACGCATACAAGGAACACACCCCATGTCCGGATCCGGCTTCCATGTCCATGGCCCACACGACCATGAACTCGAACACGCCCAAAGCGGCCACTCCGGCCACGACGCCCATGGCGACGAGGCCAGCAAGCGCATGACCAATCAGATCGCCCTGTTCACCGCAGTGATTGCCACCGTGGGCGCGCTGTTCTCCTACATGGGCGGTGCCACGCAGGCCAATGCCGGCATGTTCAAGAACAACGCGGCCATCAAGAAGACCGAAGCTTCCAACCAATGGAACTACTTCCAGGCCAAGAGCACCAAGCAGTCCCTGGCCGAGATTTCCCGCGACCTCACCACCAACCCCGGTGACCGCGACAAGTACCAGGCCAAGATCGACCGCTACGAGAAGGAAAAGACCGAGATCAAGGCGGTGGCCGAGGGCCTGGAAGCGCAATCGCGCGATTGGGACAAGCAGTCCGATGACCAGATGCACCTGCACCACCGCTGGGCGCAGGCCACCACCGTGCTGCAGGTGTCCATTGCATTGGCGGCCATCGCCCTTCTCACCCGCCGCCGCTGGCTGGA
>CAMCTE010000050.1 GCA_945878385.1 Azohydromonas lata NBRC 102462
AGCCCACCCGGCAGCCGCTGGGCGACCGGCCCGCGTGAAGATCACGCGCAGGCCGGTGCATGGCGTGTTGTTGTTGGACAAGCCTTTGGGACTGTCCAGCAATGATGCGCTGCAAAAGGCCAAGTGGTTGTTGCGTGCTGAAAAGGCCGGGCACACCGGCACACTTGATCCGGCGGCCACCGGTTTGTTGCCCTTGTGCTTCGGCGCGGCCACCAAGTTCAGTCAGGTGAGCCTGGACGCCGACAAGGCTTACGTGGCGCAGGTGCGCCTGGGCGTGGTGACCGACACCGGTGATGCCGAGGGGCGTGTGCTGTCCGAGTCGGCCGTTCAGGTCGATGAAGCGAAGTTGATGGCCGTGCTGGAACGGTTTCGCGGCGAGATCGATCAGTTGCCGCCCATGCATTCGGCGCTCAAGAAAGATGGTCGGCCGTTGTACGAGTACGCCCGCCAAGGCGTGACGGTTGAACGCCAGGTGCGGCGGGTTCACATTCACGAGCTGAAGGCCCAGTGGTCGGCCCCGCAACCTGCACAGCTGCAGTTGCATGTGCGCTGCTCCAAGGGCACCTACATCCGCACGCTGGCCGAGGACATCGGACACGCCCTGGGCTGCGGAGCGTCTTTGGTTGGGTTGCGCCGAGTGGCCAGTGGTGCGCTGCGGGTGGATCAGGCCGTGAGCCTGCCCGAACTTGAAGCGATGGACGAGGGCCAGCGCTTGGCGCTGCTGCAGCCGGCGGATGCCCTGCTGCGCGATTGGCCTGCGGTAGAACTCGAGGCCGCAGAGGCCGCGCGATTCATCACAGGGTTGCGCCGGCGCCTGGCCCAGCCCGATTGCGAGGCCGTGCGCGTGTACGGGCCTTGCGTGTCACAGACCACCGACCGCCGTCCGCTGCTGGGCAGTGCCCATATCCGGGCCGGCGAACTCATCCCGGACCGCCTGCTCAGCCCGCCTGAAATCCAGGCCCAGGCCTGAGCACACCGACCACCGGGCGACTGCGCGCCCGGGGTATTGAACGGTCGGTCCGACATCCCGTTTTTCAATTTACGAAACTGAGGCATTCCATGAGCCGCCCCATCCGCAACATCGCCATCATCGCCCACGTCGACCACGGCAAGACCACCATGGTGGACCAGCTGCTGCGCCAAAGCGGCACTTTCGCCGAGCATGAAAAGGTGGTCGACACCGTCATGGACAGCAACGCCATCGAACGCGAACGCGGCATCACGATCTTGGCCAAGAACTGCGCGGTGAGCTGGGAAGGCACCCACATCAATATCGTGGACACCCCGGGCCACGCGGACTTCGGCGGTGAGGTGGAGCGTGCGCTGTCCATGGTGGACGGCGTGGTTCTGCTGATCGACGCGCAGGAGGGCCCGATGCCGCAAACGCGCTTCGTCACCAAGAAGGCGCTGGCCCTGGGCCTCAAGCCCATCGTGGTGGTCAACAAGGTGGACAAGCCGGGTGCGAACTGCGAGAAGGTGATCAACGCTGCCTTCGACCTTTTCGACAAGCTTGGTGCCACCGACGAGCAACTGGACTTCCCCGTGGTGTACGCCTCGGGCATCAATGGCTGGTCGTCGATGGAAGAGGGCACCCCAGGGGAGCAGTGGGGCCCCGACATGTCCGCCCTGTTCAACACCGTCCTGAAGCATGTGCCGGCGCACCAGGGTAACCCTGATGCGCCCCTGCAACTGCAGATCTCGGCGCTGGACTATTCTTCTTTCGTGGGCCGTATTGGTGTGGGTCGCGTCAGCGCCGGTCGCATCAAGCCAGGGATGGATGTGCTGGTGATGGAAGGACCGGATGGCAAGGCGGTCAAGGGCCGCATCAACCAGGTTCTGACCTTCCAAGGCCTGGACCGTATGCAGGCCCCCGAAGCCGGCCCGGGCGATATCGTGCTGATCAACGGCATCGAGGATATCGGTATCGGCGTGACGGTGACCGACCCTTCGAACCCGCAGGCCCTGCCGATGCTGAAGGTGGACGAGCCCACGCTGACGATGAATTTCTGCGTGAATACCTCGCCGCTGGCCGGACGCGAAGGCAAGTTCGTGACCAGCCGCCAGATCTGGGACCGGCTGCAGAAGGAATTGCAGAGCAATGTGGCGCTGCGCGTGCGCGAGACCAGCGAAGACGGCATCTTCGAAGTGTCCGGTCGCGGCGAATTGCACCTGACCATTCTGTTGGAAAACATGCGCCGTGAAGGCTACGAGCTGGCGGTGAGCAAGCCGCGCGTGGTGTTCCAGGACATCGACGGCGTCAAGAGCGAGCCCATCGAGTTGGTCACGGCCGACGTGGAAGAGCAGCACCAGGGTGGCGTGATGCAGGCCCTGGGTGAGCGCAAGGGCGAACTGGTCAATATGGAGCCTGACGGCCGCGGCCGCGTGCGCTTGGAATACCGGATCCCGGCGCGAGGCCTGATCGGTTTTTCCAACGAATTCCTGAACCTCACCCGCGGCTCGGGCCTGATCTCCAACATCTTCGACGGCTACGAGCCGCACAAGGGCGACATCGCCAGCCGCAAGAACGGCGTGCTGATCAGCATGGACGCCGGCGAGATCTTCACCTACGCGCTGGGCAAGCTCGACGACCGCGGCCGCATGTTCGTCAAGGCGGGCGACCCGGTGTATGAGGGCATGATCGTGGGCGTGCACAACCGCGACAACGACCTGGTGGTCAACGCCACCCGCACCAAGCAGCTCACGAACTTCCGGGTCAGCGGCAAGGAAGACGCCATCAAGGTCACGCCGCCCATTGAGCTGACGCTGGAGTACGGGGTGGAGTTCATCGAAGACGACGAGTTGGTGGAGATCACGCCCAAGAGCATCCGCCTGCGCAAGCGCTTCCTGCAGGAGCACGAGCGCAAGCGCGCATCGCGCGAAGCGGTCTGAGCCTCAGGCGCGTCCTCGCGCCGTTCATGTTTGCCCCTAAACTGAAGCCCCGGCACGACGCCGGGGTTCACACAACAGGGAGAAGAAAACATGTTTACCACGATGCAACGCGTGGCCGTAGCGGCCGCATTGGGCCTGGCCTCTTTTGTCGCTTCGGCCAACGCGGATTTCATGCTGGTCAACCGCACGGGTTTTGACTTGCGCGAGATCTACATCAGCCCGGCCAACAAGAACAGTTGGGGCCGCGACCGCTTGGGGCGCAACCTGCTTGAAAACGGTCGCTCGCGCAAGTTCGTATTCGCTGATACGGCTTCCTGCGTGCAGGACCTGAAGGTGATCTTTGACGACGACGGCTCGGAAGCCATCTGGGAAGATTTCAACCTGTGCGAGCTCGACAAGATCACCTTGAAATACAACCGGCGCACCCGAGAAGTGACGGCCGAGACCGAATAAGCCGCCGGCGCAGCGCCAGCGCCTCAGGTTCATGAGCCGTCTTCAGGCCGTAGGCCTGATGGTGTTGGTGACTCTGCTGTGGAGCATGGCCGGTGTGGTCACGCGACAGGTGGAGCAGGCGCAGGGCTTGACGCTCACCTTTTGGCGCAGTGCCTTCAATTCGTTGGCGCTGTTGGTGCTGCTGGCCTGGGTGCGGTCTCCACGGGGCCTGTTCTCAGCCTTGCGCCGGGGCCGCTGGCTGCTTTGGGCATCGGGTGGCTGCTGGGCGGTCATGTTCACCGCCTTCATGTGGGCCCTGACCATGACCACCGTGGCCAATGTGTTGGTGACGATGGCGCTGGGGCCTTTGATCACCGCCGTGTTGGCGCGTTGGTTCTTGCGCGAGCGCTTGACGGGACACACCTTCCTGGCGGTGGTGTTAGCCGGCACGGGCTTGGCCGTTATGCAATGGCCTGCCCTGCGTGCAGCAGGTGCTGTGACACCCGATGCCAACGGGCCCATGCTGATGATGGGGCAGTCGCCAGCGCATGCGGCTGGTCTTTTATTGGCGCTGGCCGTTCCCGTGGCTGGTGCGGTGAACTGGGTTTTGATCCGTGCGGCGGTTGCACGCGAATCTGAGGATCGCAGCGCTGCGGAAGCACCGGACTTCTTGCTCTCGGTGTTGATCGGCGCCGTGCTGTCCACGCTATTGGCATCGCTGGGCGCCGAGCCTGCCGAGGTCTCACGGGCGGACCTGGGATGGCTGGCCCTGTTGGGCGTGTTCCAACTGGCGGTACCCTGCCTGCTGGCGGTACAGGTGGCACGGGTGCTGGAACCCGCCGAGGTTGCGCTGTTGAGCTTGCTGGAGGTGATCTTCGGTGTGGCTTGGGCCTGGATGGGCACTGCAGAGCAACCGCAAGCGGCGGTGGTCTTGGGCGGCACGGCCGTGATCCTCACCCTGGTGTTGCACGAAGGATGGAACTGGCGGCAGCGGCGGCCTTAGGGGCCGCATGGCGCCCGCCTTGGGCTTGGGCCTGTGTGCGCCTTGGGCGACAATTTGCGAGTGAGTACAACGCCTGAACCGAGACCGCAAGCGCCGATGAGTGATTGGCGCCTGAGTGTGGCCCCCATGATGGCCTGGACCGATCGGCATTGCCGCCATTTCCACCGGCTCATCACGCGCCGCACGCGCCTGTACACCGAGATGGTGACCACGGGCGCCTTGGTGCACGGCGATGTGGAGAAGCATCTGCGCCACGACGCCGCCACCGAGCACCCCACCGCGCTCCAGATCGGCGGCAGCGAGCCCGATGAAATGGCGCATGCGGCACGCCTGGCAATGCAATGGGGCTATGACGAGATCAACCTGAATTGCGGCTGCCCCAGCGAACGGGTGCAGCGGGGGGCTTTCGGGGCCTGCCTGATGAACGAGGCGGCGCTGGTGGCCGACGGCGTGAAGTCCATGCTGGATGCGGTGGGAGGCGCGATCCCCGTGACGGTCAAGCACCGCATTGGCATCGACCGCATCGAACGCTATGAGTTCGTCAGGGATTTCGTGGTCACGGTGGCGCAGGCAGGCTGCTCCGTGTTCATCGTGCATGCTCGAAACGCATGGTTGCAGGGCTTGAGCCCAAAGGAAAATCGTGAGATTCCGCCGCTGCGCTACGAGATCGTCCACCAGCTCAAGCGCGAGTTTGCGCATCTGACGATCTGCATCAACGGTGGGATCACGGCGGGCGAACAGATCGAGTCACAGCTGCAATCGGTGGACGGTGTGATGGTGGGCCGTGCGGCGTACCACGACCCGGTCGTCATGGCCGACTGGGATGCCCGGTTCTGGCGGGATGCCACGCCTGTTGAGGTAACCGACGACTGGCGGCTTTCAATTGAGCAGGCGATGGTGGCCTACATTGAAGCCGAGCACGCGCGCCACAACACGCCCTGGGCGCATGCGGCCACCCACATGCTGGGCCTGTGGAACACACGGCCTGGCGCGCGGGCCTGGCGCCGCGTGTGGAGCGACCACCGCCTCAAGTCGAGTCCGGTCAGGGAGGTGTTCGGCCTGGCGTTGCAGGCTCGGCTGGCTGCGGCGCGGAAGACGCCCGACCTGGTTGAGTGACCAGCCACACGGCTGCCAGCGCCAACACCAGCGCCAAGGCATGTGCGGCCCCCCAGGGTTCTCCCAGCACGGTCACTCCGACGGCGGCTGAAGACAGCGGAAGAAAGACGGTGAAGATGCCGGCCTGTTGCGCGGGTACCGCGCGCAGGCCCTTCATCCACAGCCACACGGTGAGCATGCTGGCGGCCAAGGCATAGAAGACCAGCAGGGCCCAAGTGTTTGCCGGGACGGCTCCGAAATCGAATTGCAGGGCCAGCCACACGCCCAGCGGCGTGGACAGCACCAGCCCCCACAGGTTGATGATGGCGCTGACACGGCGCGCACTGACTTGTGCGCTCAGCCGCTTGCCGATCACCACATAGCTGGCTTCGCACAGCATCGCGCCCACCAAGAGCAGGTGGCCCAGTGCCACCTGCTGCCATGGGCTTGGCGCTGCGCCGCCGGCCAGGTCGGTGGCCGGTTCGCGCTGCAGGGCCAGCAGGGTGACCGCAGTGGCTGTGAAGCCTGCGGCCCACCACACGCGAGCGCTCAGCGGCTCGCGCAGGAACATGCGGGACAACAGCGCTACGCAGGCCGGAATACCGGCCATGACCACGCCGGCGCTGACCGCGCCGGCCAGCCAGGTGCCCTGCAGCGCCAGCAGTGTGAACAGGAAGTTGCCCAACAGGCTTTGCAGGAACAGCAGGCGGTGCTCATGTGTGCTCAGGGGTGGGCGGTCGCGGTCTGGCCTGAGCCAGTGGGCCATCGCCAAGGCCGCCACCGCAAAACGAAGCCAAGCGAGCAGCATTACCGGGAAGACAGCCACGAGAAGGGGCGAGAGGCCCACATAGACACCGACCAGGACCATGCTCAGGGTCAGGCTCAGGTACGCAAGGACGGGCACGATGGGGGTTGAGGCTTGCACCGATGGATTTTCTCTCTGTTGGACTTGCCTGATGGAAGTGCTTTTCGTATTGAGAAAAGATGACCTTGATGGGTGCCTGAGCTGATTTCACGAAGAAGCAGCGGTTTTTACGATGCAAAAAGCGAGTTGCAAGTGATTGATTTGCAATAGCGGGCGGATGATAAAACTTATGTCTTATATAAGACATAAGACAGAAAACCCTCTTATGATCCGCACATCGCAAACCCGTTTCGCCACAACTGGAGGCCACCATGACCCAAATGACCCGTGAACAACAGATTGCCGCCCTCGAGAAAGAGTGGGCCGAGAACCCCCGCTGGAAGGGCGTCAAGCGCGGCTACAGCGCGGCCGACGTGGTGCGCCTGCGCGGCAGCGTGCAGCCCGAGTACACGCTGGCCAAGCGCGGCGCTGAAAAGCTGTGGGACCTGTGCAATGGCGGCGCCAAGAAGGGCTATGTGAACGCTTTCGGCGCGATCACGGCCGGTCAAGCCATGCAGCAGGCCAAGGCCGGCCTGGAGGCGGTGTACCTGTCGGGCTGGCAGGTGGCAGCCGACGGCAACACTTCGGAGACCATGTACCCCGACCAGTCGCTTTACGCCTACGACTCGGTGCCCACCATGGTGCGCCGCATCAACAACACCTTCAAGCGAGCCGACGAAATCCAGTGGAGCCGTGGCGTGGGCCCCGGTGACAAGGAAGTCATCGACTACTTTCTGCCTATCGTGGCCGATGCCGAGGCCGGCTTCGGTGGTGTGCTCAACGCCTTTGAGCTGATGAAGAACATGATCGCCTCCGGTGCGGCTGGCGTGCACTTCGAAGACCAGTTGGCTGCCGTGAAGAAGTGCGGTCACATGGGCGGCAAGGTGCTGGTGCCCACGGGCGAGGCGGTGGAAAAGTTGATTGCGGCGCGCTTTGCAGCCGATGTGATGGGCGTGCCCACCATCGTGCTGGCCCGCACCGATGCAGAGGCCGCCAACCTGTTGACCAGCGACCATGACGCCAACGACAAGCCCTTCCTGACCGGTGAGCGCACGCAGGAAGGTTTCTATCGCGTGGCCAATGGCCTGGAGCAGGCCATCAGCCGCGGCGTGGCCTACGCGCCTTACGCCGACCTGGTGTGGTGCGAAACCGGCACCCCTGACCTGGGCTTCGCACGTGAGTTCGCCCAGGCCGTGCACGCCAAGTGCCCGGGTTAGCTGTTGTCCTACAACTGCTCGCCGTCCTTCAACTGGAAGAAGAACCTGGATGACAAGACGATTGCCGCATTCCAGGACGAGCTCAGCGCGCTGGGCTACAAGTACCAGTTCATCACGCTGGCCGGTATCCACATCAACTGGTACCAGACCTTCCGCTTTGCCAACGCCTACGCCAATGGCGAGGGCATGAAGCACTACGTGGAGATGGTGCAGGAGCCCGAGTTCAAGGCGCGCGAGCAGGGTTACACCTTCGTGTCGCACCAGCAGGAAGTGGGCGCGGGTTACTTCGACGATGTGACCACTGTGATCCAGGGCGGTTCGTCCAGCGTCAAGGCGCTGACCGGCTCGACCGAGGAAGAACAATTCCATTAACGAACCCATTAATGGGCGCGCGGTGGCAGCCTCCGCGCCGCCCCGCTGAAGCAGGCCCCAGGTACGCCCTGGGGCTTTTTTTCGTGGGTGCGGTTCGCCGGGTGCCTATCATCCCGGTATGACGAGCTCCACTGCTGAACCCACCGCTGAATCCACGGCTGAACCCACGGCTGAATCGGGCAGGCCAAACCCTGCACGCGGCAAGCGCGTGTTCATGCTGGGGGCCACCGGAACGATCGGGCAGGCGGCTGCGCGGGCTCTGGCGGCCCAGGGGCATGAGGTGGTTTGCCTGGTGCGCCCGGCTGTGCGTGCGCAGGAGCGCCACGGCATCAGGACCGGCGCGGTTCAGGCACTGCGGCAGGTGCCTGGCCTTGTCATTCGGGAGGGCGACCCACTGGACGAACAATCGCTGCGCAACGACGGGCTGCGCGGCGAACGATTTGATGTGTGGGTGTCTTGCCTGGCCTCACGAACCGGTGTGCCTGCCGACGCCTGGTCCGTGGACCATGCGGCGCATCTGCGGGCCTTGCAGGCCTGCCGGCAAGCGGGGGTGGGGCATGTGGTGCTGCTGTCGGCCATCTGCGTGCAAAAGCCTTTGCTGGCCTTCCAGAAGGCCAAGTTGGCCTTTGAAGCCGCGTTGATGGAATCCGGCCTGAACTATTCAATCGTGCGCCCCACAGCCTTCTACAAGTCGCTGTCGGGCCAGGTGGAGCGGCTGCGCCGCGGCAAGCCTTTCCTGCTGTTCGGTGATGGCGCTCTGACGGCCTGCAAGCCGATTGCGGACGAAGACCTTGGCGATTTTCTGGCGTCCTGCATTGCCGACACCACGCGCCATCGGCGCATTCTGCCCATCGGCGGGCCGGGGCCGGCCCTTACACCGCGCCAACAGGGGTTGTTGTTGTTTGAAGCCCTGCAGATCAAGCCCCGCTTCAAGCAGGTGCCAGTGGCCTTGATGGACACCATCATCGCTGTGCTGGGCCTTGTGGGTCTCGTGTGGCCCGCGGCGGCGAAGAAGGCGGAACTGGCCCGCATCGGACGCTACTACGCCACGGAGTCCATGCTGGTGGTGGACACGCAAACAGGCCGGTACAGCGCCGAGGCCACCCCGGAGCACGGGCGCCGCACGCTGGCTGAGCACTACCGCGCCCTGGCGCGTGGCGAAGTGGCCGATCAACGCGCCGACCATGCTGTCTTCTGAACGGCTACATCGAGGCTTCCAGCATGTGGCGGTAGTCCTCGGCGGTGGCCATCACCGGATTGGTCTTGTGGCAATGGTCGGCCAGTGCACCGCTGATGACGCGGTCGAACCAGTCGCGCTGCACCCCCAGTGCCGCCAAGCCTGATGGCAGCTTCAGCCTCGCATTGAGTTCGCGCACGGCTTCGGCCACCTCGGTGCCTCGGCCATCGCAACCTGGCAGACCCATGGCCACGGCCATTCGCGTCAGCCGCGACTCTTGCTGAATGGACGCCGCCTGTGCATTGAAGCGGATCACCGCCGGCAGAAACAGGGCGTTGAGCGTGCCATGGTGCAGCTTGGGGTTGACACCACCCAGGCTGTGGCTGAGCGAGTGGACGCAGCCCAAGCCTTTCTGGAAGGCCATCGCACCTTGCATGCTGGCCGACATCATCTGCCAGCGCGCCCGACGGTCGTCTCCATTGGTCGTGGCGGCCTCGATGTGGGCCCAGCCCCGCTGCAAGCCATCCATGGCGATGCCCTCGGCCGGGGGGTTCACCGCGGGGGCCATGAAGGTCTCCATGCAATGCGCAATCGCATCCATACCAGTGGCTGCTGTTAGGGCGGAGGGCAGGCCCAAGGTGAGGTCGGGGTCAAGAACGGCGCTGCGCGGCACCAGGTGCCAACTGTGAAAGCCCAATTTGCGCCCATCGTCGACGATGAGGATGGCGCCGCGCGCCACCTCGCTGCCCGTGCCTGCGGTGGTGGGCACAGCGATCAAAGGGGCTACCGCCGCTGTGATGCGCGGGCTTCCGCCTTCGATGGTGGCGTAGTGGGTGAGGGGGCCTGGGTGCGTGGCAGCGATGGCCACGCCCTTGGCCAGGTCGATGCTGGAGCCGCCGCCCACCGCAATGAGGCCGTCGCATCCGTGCGCCGCATAGGCTTGAGCAGCCGCCCGTACGGCCGCTTCCGTGGGGTTGCTGGGCGTGGCATCGAACACCGCGTGCGGGATGTCCTTCAAGGCCTGCAGCGCCTGAGCCAACACGCCGGCCGCCCGAACGCCCGCATCAGTGACCACCAGGGCTTTGGTGATACCCACGCGTGCGCATTCCTGCGGCAATGTGGACACGGCGCCGTGATCGAACTGAACCTGGGTCAGATAATGGATGGTGGTCATGGTCGGATGATGAGCGAAAACCGAGATCAGACATTGTGCACAGGCGACCAGGGCGGGAAAGCCGATCGATCGGACTTGTTGCCCGGCATGCGGCAATTGCTTCAGCGCATCGAGCGTGCGCCTCAGGTGCCGTTCCACCAGCAGTCCGCCCGACAGGCGCGGGCCGCCTACGAGCGCGCTGCCGAGGTGCTGGACCTGCCCCGGGCACCGCTGCCGGCGGTGCATGACATCCAGCTGCCCCGGCGAGACGGCGGACAACTGCGAGCACGGCTGTATCGGCCCGTGGAAGGCGCGCAGGCCCTGCCTGGCCTGTTGTACCTGCACGGCGGAGGCTTCACCGTGGGCAGCCTTGAAACGCACGACAGCCTGTGCCGGCAACTGGCGCTGCGTTCGGCCTGCGCTGTGGTGGCCGTGGACTACCGCCTCGCGCCTGAACATCGCTTTCCCTGTGCAGTGGACGATGCGTTTGACGCGCTGCGGGCTGTGTGCGGGCAGGGCCTGGGCTGGGGCATTGACCCCGCCCGTGTGGCCGTGGGCGGCGACAGCGCCGGCGGGACGCTGGCCGCGGTGTGTGCGCTGATGGCAAGGGACGCCGGCCTGAACCTGTCCCTTCAGCTGCTGATCACGCCGGGCACCACTGCCGACGCCGACACGCCATCGCACCAGCAGTATGGCCAGGGCTACCTGCTGAACGCGCAAACCATCGAATGGTTCTTTGCCCACTACATCGACCACCAAGAGCGCCGCGATTGGCGCTTTGCTCCCTTGTTGGCCGATTCGATGGACGGTGTGGCGCCTGCTGCCGTGCTGCTGGCTGAATGTGACCCGCTGGTGGACGAAGGACTGGCCTATGCCGATCGACTGCGCCTTGCTGGCGTGCCGGTGCAGTTGGAACTGGTGCGCGGCGTGGTGCACGACTTCATCAAGATGGGGCGCGCGCTGCAGGAGGCCGATGCCGCGCAGGCCTGGTGCGGGCAAGCGCTGCGTGAGGCCCTGGGCACTTGATGATTTCGGCAGATGAAGTCATCGACTGCCGAGTATTTTCGCCAACGAACGGGAGACTGAATATGAACACCGTCAACGCCTCACCCGCACTGCCCGAACGGCGGGATTTCCGTTGTCTGGACCCGCTGCGCGTGCGCTGGGCCGAAGTGGACCTGCAGCGCATCGTGTTCAACGGACACTACTTGATGTACTTCGACACGGCCGTGTCCGCCTATTGGCGGCAGATGGCCATGCCCTACCAAGAGGCCATGCACGAACTGGCAGGGGACCTGTTCGTGCGCAAGGCTACGCTGGAATATGAGGCGTCGGCCCGCTATGACGAGCAACTGCACATCGGTATGCGCTTGCTGCGGCTGGGAAAGTCTTCGATGACCCTGCAGGCCTGCGCGTTTAAGGGGCAGCGGCGCTTGGTGCATGGTGAGATCGTTTATGTGTTCGCCGACCCGGCCACGCAGACAAGTCGGCCGATCCCGGCGGTGCTGCGGGACTGGATGGAGGCCTTCGAGCGGGGTGAGCCGATGGTGTCGCTGCAATCCGGCGATTGGGCAGCCCTTGGGTCGGCTGCTGCGCCATTGCGTCATGCCATCTTCGTGCAGGAGCAAGGGGTACCCGAGGCCGTGGAGCGCGATGCTGCCGATGCGACGGCACACCATGTGGTGGCGCGCAACCGACTAGGGCAGGCCGTGGGCACGGGCCGTCTGGTGGCACTGGACGCCCGAACCGGCAAGATCGGCCGCATGGCGGTGTTGCCGACGGTGCGGGGCGCTTCAGTGGGCCAGGAGATGCTGCGGGCCTTGTTGCAGCAGGCGCAGCGAATGGGATTGCAGGAAGCGGTGCTGCACGCGCAGTCCCCGGTGGTCGAGTTCTACCGCCGGCTCGGGTTCGAGGTGGCTTCCGAGCCTTTCGAAGAAGCAGGCATTGAACACCGCATCATGCGCCGTGCCCTGGCTTCCAGCTGATTCAGCGGTCGATCTCGAGGCGGTGCTCCACACGGCTGCCGGGCCGACCGTGTGCATCCCAAGTCTGCTCCAGGGCGTGCAGGTGCAGCGCTTGGGAAGGGGTCTGTTCCACCACGATCACAGTGGAGCATCGGGTGCCGTAGCGGCCATCCGGCGTCTGGATGAAGACGCTTGACAGCCAACGCTCCCACTCCAGCGCAACACCAGTTTGGGGCAGGTGTTCATCGGCGGCCTGTTCGGTATCGGTAAGTGCCTGCAACACCTGGTCGACCAAGCCCGCGGGTGTTGTCGATGGACTGTGCAGGTGACCGTGCACCTGTTGCTTGAGCCTTTGAAGCTTGGGCCAGGGTGTATCCAATGCCGCATTGGACAAGCCGTACACACCGGGCGCCAGGTGCTGGGCATGCCCGTGTCGGTTGCTCCAGCAGTGCGCCTGGTTTTCCTTCAGGTCCAGGCCCAGCAGGTTGTAGCCGTTGGTGTGCAGGCCCCGCAGGCTGTGGGCCAGCGCATTGGCATCGTGCAGGCCCGTCAACCAGGCCGGCACCAGGGCGCCGCGCGAAGGCAGGCCGTCCTGGTGCC
>CAMCTE010000051.1 GCA_945878385.1 Azohydromonas lata NBRC 102462
ACCAAAGACCGATTCCTGCAGGCGCGGCGGTACCAGCCCTGCCACCCAGGCCGTCAGGCGCGGCGCGTCGGCCAACAGGTAGTACAGCGCAACGGGCACCAGCACGAGGTACCCCACCACCGCCAGGGCCACGCTGCCACCGATGCGCACCGAACTCAAAGCCGCGGCCAGCAGTTCGTCTGCATTGCCACCAAAGACCTTGAGCATCAGCGCCTTGATGGCCGCCACATCCAGGCTCAGTTCAATGCCGTAGCGCGCCAGCAGCGGCGCCAGCCCTTCGTTGAAGCGCACCGCCAGGCGCGGCACCTGTTCGCGCAGCAGTGGCAGTTCATGCAGGAGCACCGGCACCAGCAGGAGCAGCAGCCCGAGCATGGCCAGCAGCGCGATGGCCTCCACCACCAGCACCGCCGCCAAGCGTGGCACGCCGCGGGCATGCAAGGCGCGCACCGGCGCGTGCAGGATGTAGGCCAGCACGGCCGCCACAACAAAAGGCGCCAGTACCGGGGCCAGCAGCCACAGCGCCGTCGATACCACCAGGGCCAGCAAGGACCATCGCCAGGTTTTCGAAATCAGCTCGGGGCTCATGCTCAAGCGCGGTGTTCAGTGCAGCCGGGCCATGCGCTGCAGTTCCTGCAGCCGCTCTCGCAGGGCTGGCGCATCTTCAGCGCCGGGACACTGCTCAAGGTAGGTCTGCAGGTCTTCGGCTGCGGTGGCCCATTGCTCGAGTTCCGCGCACACCAGGGCGCGGTCGCGGCGTTCATGCCAATCTTCAGGCAGCACCATCACCAAACGGTCGAGCACCTGCTTCATGCGGTGCCAATCTTCACCGGCCCGGTGGATTTCCTTGAGGTTGCGCAGCAACCGGGCCAGGATGTCGCGCGGTTCTGCCGCTTGCAGAAACAGGCCCAGTGGCACCTCGTAGTCGCCCACCAAGCCGCGCTGCTGGCGATAGGGCTGCAAGCGTTCGTCCAGCTCATCCCGCGAAAGAGACCGCCCGTTGATGGGGTCGATGACGACTTCGCCCTGGGGCAGGCTGCACTTGACCAGGAAATGACCAGGAAACGAGATGCCTTGCACCTTCAGACCGATGCACCGCGCGATTTCCATGTAGACCAGCGCCAGGGTGATGGGGATGCCACGGCGGCTTTCCAACACATGGTGCAGATGGCTGTTGCAGGAGGCGTAATAGTCGTTGAGGTTGCCGGCGAAGCCCAACTCCTTGAAGAAGTAGTGGTTCAGCAAACGCAGGCGCTGCTGAGCGGCGGCGTCGGCTGCCAAGCGCCGAAACAGGCGCTGCCCCCACTCGTCGATCTGCGAAACCACCGACATGGCATCCACTTGCGGATCCTCGTCCTGGGCCACGGCGGCGGCTGCCTCCAGCAGGATGAAATGAGCGTCATCGGCCACCAAGGTACGGAAGTAGTCGAGCGTCAGGCTTTCGGCGGGACGGGGCGGCGTTTGCATGTCCAGTCAAGTGTAAGGGGGACGCCACAGTTGAAGGTCAGCAGGCCGGCGGCCCAGGCAACTAAGCCGCTCGGCGAAAGAACGACAGGCGCAGACCCATCAGCCAAAGCAGCCCCAAGTACAGGCCCCCGGCCGCCGCCAACACGACGGCCAACAATGAAACGCGCACAAGGGGTTGCGCCTGCAATTCCAACCAGGGGATGTGCCGATTGGCCATGACGAGCAGCAGGCCCAGCACCGAACACGCGACCGACACTTTCAACAGATAGGCAGCCCACCCTGCCGAGGGCCCCCATGCGCCGCAGCGGCGCAGGCCCCACAGCAGCCAGCCGGCATTGATCAGCGCGGCCACGCCGATGGACAGCGACAGACCGGCCACACCCAACCACGGCACCAGCGCCGCATTGAAGGCCTGGGTCAGCAACAGCACCACCACCGCAATCCGAACCGGGGTGCGGATATCCTGGCGCGCATAGAAGCCCGGGGCCAGGATCTTGATGGCGATCAAGCCCACCAGCCCCACCCCATAGCCCATCAAAGCCCCTTGGGTACGCACCACATCCAAGGCCGTGAACGCGCCGTAATGGAACAGCACGGCCACCCGCGGCTGAGCGAACACCACGAGTGCCACCGCGCAAGGCAAGGCCAGCACAGCCACCAGACGAAGCCCCCAATCCAGCAACTCCGAATAGCGGACTGCCTGCGACTGAGCCTGCGCGGCCGACAGCTGCGGCAGCAGCACCACGCCCAGGGCCACGCCCAGCAAGGCCGTGGGGAATTCCATGAGCCGGTCGGCATAGGTGAGCCAACTGATGGCGCCAGGCCCCTGCCAGGAGGCGATCAGGGTGTTGACCAAGAGCGAGAGTTGGGCCACGGAGACGCCCAGCAAGGCCGGCGCCATCTGCTTGAGCACCCGGGTCACGCCCGGGTGCTGCCAGGCCTGGCGCAGGCCGCGCGGGCTCAGGGCCATGCGCGGCACCATGCCCACGCGGCGCAGCGCGGGCCATTGAAGTGCCAGTTGCAGCACGCCCCCGAGCATCACGCCTGCGCACAGGGCGTACACGGGGTGCAGGCCGAAGCCAGGCATGGCGTCGGCGCCCAGCAAGGCCGCGCCGATCACGCACAGGTTCAAGAGCACCGGGGTGGCTGCCGGTGCCACGAAGTGACGGTAGGTATTGAGCACCCCCGCGGCCAAAGCCACCAGGGCCATGAAGCCGATGTACGGAAACATGAGGCGCGTCATCAGCACCGCCTCGTCCAACTCGGACAAGCCAGACGCCATGAGCCAGACCATCACCGGGGCCCCGGCCACCCCCAGCACACAGGTCAGCAAGAGCGCGGCCAACAGCACCGACGCCACGGCGTTGACCAGTGCATGCGTGGCTTCATCACCTTGTCGCTCCTTGACTTCGCCCAAGATGGGCACAAAGGCCTGGGAGAAGGCCCCTTCAGCGAAGAGGCGGCGCAGGAGGTTGGGGATGCGAAAGGCCACGTTGAACGCATCGGTCCAGGCGCTGGCGCCAAATTGCGAGGCCACGATCCATTCCCGCGCCAGGCCGGTCACGCGCGACGCCAGGGTGAGCAGCGAAACGGTGGAAGCGGCCTTGAGCAGGTTCATCAGCGGCTGCGATTATAGGAAGCCGCATGGAGCACCGGGTTTTTGCTATACTCTGCGGTTTACCGGATTCCGTGCACCCACGCGAAGCCTTGTTTCAAGGGTCAAGCGGGTGCGGTCGGGTTCTTCAGGCAGGGTGTATTGAAATCTCAAGACGAGGTTTACGGGCCCTGCCGATGCGCCCTCAACCTTCACGCTTAGACACATGGCCACCTCTTCCAAAGCCAAGAAAACCGTTCGTATCGCCTCGGGGCGCAAGCGCGTCCGCCAGGACGTCAAGCTCAACGCGGCCAATTCCGCCCTGCGCTCGAAGTTCCGTACCGTGATCAAGAATGTGCAGAAGGCCGTGGTGGCTGGTGACAAGTCCAAGGCCGCTGACCTCTTCAAGTTGGCCCAGTGCGTCATCGATTCCGTGGCCGACAAGGGCATGTTCCACAAGAACAAGGCCGCTCGCCACAAGAGCAGACTGTCCGCCAAGGTCAAGGCAATGGCCGCCGCCTGATCAAGCGGCTTCCTGCCTGAACCACGAGGCCCGCCATGTGCGGGCCTTTGTGTTTTCAGGCTTCGCGAACCTGCAGACCGTTGTCGCGGGCGAAGTTCATCACGAAGTCCCACGCCATGGGCTCCATGTCCCTCAGGGATTCGTCCACCAGGACGGCTTTGGCGCCGTCCACGGTGCGGGGCTGGCAGTAAGGCGAATAGCCGATGTGGGCCGCAGCGCCGCCCACCGAACCACCGGGGCGAAAGGAACTCATGGCGCCGGCCAAGCGCTCGGACCAATCGCTGGGCCGAAAGGCTCGGCCATCTGCGGTGATGCCGATGATGTAGTACTGGCGGGCCATCCCCTCATTGTGCCTTGGCGTGTTGCAGCGCAGCAGTCATACACCTGCGTCACACGGTCAAACTGGCTCCAACACTAGAATCGTTGACGAATTTTCGGGAGTTTTCATGATCCAACCTGCACCGAACGATCAACCCCATGTGATGAAGACCTACGGCCGCCTGCCGATTGCGCTGACGCATGGGCAGGGCTGCCGAGCCTGGGACACCGAAGGCCGCGAGTACCTCGACGCTCTGGGCGGCATTGCGGTGAACACACTGGGGCATGCACATCCGCGCTTGGTGGCTGCGCTGCAAGACCAGGTGGCCAAGCTCATCCACACCTCCAACTATGTGCACATCCCGCTGCAGCAGGAGTTGGCTGCCCGCCTGTGTGAACTCTCCGGCATGAGCAACGCCTTCTTCTGCAACTCCGGCCTGGAAGCCAATGAGGCGGCATTGAAGATTGCGCGCAAATTCGGCCACGACCGCGGCAACACCGAGCCCGAAATCATGGTGTTCGAGCGCGCCTTCCATGGCCGCTCGCTGGCCACGCTTTCGGCCACGGCCAACCCCAAGATCCACGCAGGCTTCGGGCCGCTGGTGGGCGGCTTCGTGCGCGTACCCTTGAACGACCTGGCGGCGGTGGAAAAGGCCCTGCACGAGCATCCCCGCATCACCGCCATCTTCCTGGAGACCATTCAGGGGGAAGGAGGCGTGAACCCCGCGCGTGTCGAATTCCTGCAGGGCCTGCGCGAGTTGTGCGACCGGCACGACAAACTGTTGATGTTGGACGAAGTGCAGTGCGGCATCGGCCGCACCGGCAAGTGGTTCGCGCACCAGTGGGCGGGCGTCGTGCCCGATGTGATGCCGCTGGCCAAGGGCCTGGGCTCGGGCGTGCCCATCGGGGCGGTGGTGTGCGGCCCGCGGGCGGCCACGGTGCTGCAGCCGGGCAACCACGGCACCACCTTCGGCGGCAACCCGTTGGCCATGCGTGCGGGTGTGGAGACGCTTCGCATCATGACCGAGGACGGCCTGCTGGCGCACGCCGAATCGGTGGGGGCGC
This sequence comes from Azohydromonas lata NBRC 102462, assembly GCA_945878385.1. GTDB lineage: Bacteria > Pseudomonadota > Gammaproteobacteria > Burkholderiales > Burkholderiaceae_C > RFTU01. The sequence continues at coordinate 4,965 of CAMCTE010000051.1, forward strand.
AGATGAAGGCGGAACTGGAGCGCGAACTGGGCGCCGTGCCCGGCGTGAAGGACATCCGCGGCCAGGGCCTGATGCTGGGGGTGGAGTTGGACCGCCCATGCGGCGCGCTGTTGGCGCACGCCTGCGAAGCGGGCCTGTTGATCAGCGTCACCGCCGACAGCGTGATCCGCCTGGTGCCGCCGCTGGTGATGACGCATGAGGAGGCGCATGAGGTGGTGGCGCGCCTGGCGCCTCTGGTGCGCGCCTTCCTTCAAGCCACGGATGCGCCGCCTGCGGCCGCGCCGGCGCCTTCATCGGCCCACACATCGGCCGACACATCGGCCCCCGCCAAGGCCACCGCATGAAGCCCGGTGCCGCGTTGATGCGCCACTACTTGCAGTTCAAGGACTTCCGCGCTGAGGAATACGCCTATTTGTTCGAGCGCACGGGCATCATCAAGAAGCGTTTCAAGAACTACGAAAAGTACACACCCCTGGTGGACCGTACGCTGGCGATGATTTTTGAAAAGGCCAGCACCCGCACACGGGTGAGCTTCGAGGCCGGCATGTACCAGATGGGCGGCTCGGTGGTGCACCTGACCACCGGCGACAGCCAGCTCGGCCGCGCCGAGCCGGTGGAAGACAGCGCGCGCGTGATCAGCCGCATGGTGGACATAGTGATGATCCGCACCTACGAGCAGAGCAAAATCGAGCGCTTTGCCGCGCACTCGCGGGTGCCGGTGATCAACGGTCTGACCAACGAATACCACCCGTGCCAGATCCTGGCCGACATCTACACCTACATCGAACACCGGGGTTCCATCGCCGGCAAGGTGGTGGCCTGGGTGGGCGACGGCAACAACATGGCCCACACCTGGCTGCAGGCCGCGGAAATCCTGGGCTTCACGGTGCACATCAGCACGCCCAGCGGTTATGAAGTGAACCTGGATGTGGCCGGACTGCGCAGTTCGGACTGTTTCAAGGTGTTCAAAGACCCGCTGGAAGCCTGCCGAGAGGCCGACCTGGTGACCACCGATGTGTGGACCAGCATGGGCTATGAGGCGGAAAACGAGGCGCGGCGCACGGCCTTTGTCGACTGGTGCGTGGATGCGGAGATGATGGCCGCGGCCAAGCCGGACGCGCTGTTCATGCACTGCCTGCCAGCCCACCGCGGGGAAGAGGTGGCCGCCGATGTGATCGACGGGCCGCACAGCGTGGTGTGGGACGAAGCCGAAAACCGCATGCATGTGCAGAAGGCGTTGATGGAGTACCTGCTGCTCGGGCGCATCGGCTAGAGGCCGCTTGCGATGAGTGCGTCGCGGCACGACAACCCCTGTACCCACTGTGGCGCCTGCTGCGCCTCGTTCCGGGTGGACTTTGCGGTGCAAGAGTTGGAGTCCCAGGGAGGCACTGTGCCCGATGGATTGGCGGTGGAGCTCAACAGCAGCCTCTGCCGCATGCGTGGAACGGACCATGTGCCGGCGCGTTGTGCCGCGCTCACTGGCACCATCGGCCTCGGGGTGGCCTGCGGCATCTACGAGTGGCGGCCCAGCCCCTGCCGCGAATTTCGTGCGGGCGATGACGCCTGCCACCAAGCGCGTGCGCGGCGAGGGTTGGCGCCCCTGGACTGAACCCTAGAATCGGGTCATGGACACCCGAACCAACCCCATTCGTGCGCGCTTGGTCACCTTGCGCGAAGTCATGGCCCGCGAAGGCGTGGACGCCCTGCTCGTGCCATCGGCCGACCCGCACCTGTCCGAGTACCTGCCCGAGCGATGGCAGGGGCGGCAGCACTTCAGTGGCTTCAGCGGCTCCATGGGCACCCTGGTGGTGATGATGGACAAGGCCGCCGTATTTGCCGACAGCCGCTACTGGGTGCAGGCCGAGGCCGAATTGCAAGGCACCGGGGTGGACCTGGTGAAGATTCCCACCGGCACGGCCACCCACCATGTGAATTGGCTGACCGAACAAGTGCGGCGCGGCGGCACGGTGGCCGTGGACGCGCAGGTGCTGGGCTTGGCGGCCGCGCAGATGCTGCGTTCGGCCTTGGATGGCGCGGGTATCGTGCTGCGCACCGACCTGGACCTGCTGCAAGGCGCCTGGCCCGAGCGCCCTGCCCTGCCGGCCGAGGCCGTCTATGCCCACCGGGCCCCGCATGCGCCCCTGCCGCGCAGCGCCAAGGTGGAACAGGTGCGCCAGGCCATGGCCCGACACGGCGCCACGCACCACTTCGTGAGCACGGTGGACGACATTGCCTGGCTGACGAATCTGCGCGGCTCGGACGTGAACTACAACCCGGTGTTCCTGGCCCACCTGCTGATTGCACCGGAACAAGTGACGCTGTTTGTGGGAGAAGGCAAGGTGCCGGCGTCACTGGCCGAAGAACTCCAGGCCCAAGGCTTCGTGCTTTCGCCCTACGCACAGGCACCTGCGGCCCTGGCCGCTCTCGATTCTCTGGGCTCGAACGCCGTGCTGCTGCTGGACCCTCGGCGCGTGACGCTGGGCCTGCGACAGGCGGTGGGCGCGGGCGTGAAGGTGGTGGAGGCGATCAACCCCAGCACCCTGCTCAAGAGCCGCAAGACCGCTGAAGAGGCGGGCTTCATCCGCGAGGCCATGGCGCGCGACGGGGCGGCCATGTGCGCCTTCTATGCCTGGTTCGAACAGGCCCTGGGCCGTGAGCGCATCACCGAGGTGACGGTGGACGAACGCCTGAGCGCCGAGCGGGCCAAACAACCCGGCTTTGTGGGCTTGTCCTTCCCGGTGATCGCCGGCTTCGCGGCCAATGGCGCCATGCCGCACTACCGCGCGACGCCCGATTCACACGCGGTGATTGAAGGCCACAGCCTGCTGCTGATCGACTCTGGCGGTCAGTACCTGGGCGGCACCACCGACATCACCCGCGTGTGGCCGGTGGGGGATGTGAACGCAGCCATGAAGCGCGACTACACCCTGGTGCTCAAGGGCACGATGGCGCTGTCTCGGGCACGCTTCCCGCGCGGCACGCTCAGCCCCATGCTGGACGCGCTGGCCCGCGCTCCGCTGTGGGAGCAAGGCATCGAATTCGGTCACGGAACGGGCCACGGGGTGGGCTATTTCCTCAATGTGCACGAAGGGCCACAGAGCATCAGCAAGGCGATTCCCGAGCCCCACATGGCCATGGAGCCGGGGATGATCACCTCCATCGAACCGGGCGTGTACCGCCCGGGCCAATGGGGTGTGCGCATCGAAAATCTGGTGATGAACGTGGCCGCCACAACCGACGAGAACGGAGTCTTCGGCGAGTTCCTGGAGTTTGAAACGCTGACCCTGTGCCCCATCGATACCCGCTGCATTGACCGCACGCTGATGCGTGAAGATGAAATCCGGTGGCTCAATGCCTACCATGCCACGGTGCAGGAACGCCTGCTGCCCCTGGTGGAGGGCGATGCCCGGGCTTGGCTTCAAGAGCGGACGAAGGCGATTTGAAGGCCGCCGCAGGCCACAGGCCGCCCCTGCCGACCGAACTGGAACAGGCGCTGTTGGCCTATGAGCATGACCGCATGAGCGGCGGCGCGCTGTGCGCGGCCTTTCGGTCGGCTGCGCAGCAGTGGCCGGGCTTGCCACCGCGGTTTGGCCCGGTGCTGGAAACCCTGCTGCAGCCACTGGAATCCAGTGCCCTGTTCAGCGAAGAGAGCTGTGCCTTCAGCCGGCACGACCTGGCGGCTTCCCTGCGCCAGTGGCTGGCCGCAGCGGTGCTCAAGGCGCCTGCGGCTGGCGTCAACATGAACGCAGCGGGGCCCAGGCCCCTTGAGGACACCCAAGGATGACCGACGCCTACACCCGCCGCCAGAGCATGGCGGCCTTGGTGGGCCTGGCAGGCGCGATGACAAGCAACACCACACAGGCCACTTCCCATACGGCCCCTATACCGGGCAACGCTGGCGCCTCCACCGCCACGGCAGCGGCCATGAAGCCTGCAGCTGCAGCGGCGCGCCCTGGCCCGGTGGTGCCCCTGGGCGGCAGCGTGCGCTTTGACAACCCGGTGGTGTGGAAGCGCCTGGTGGAACTGGCCGGTGGGCCGGGTTCGCGCTTTGCGGTGATGAGCATGGCCGCCGGCCGGCCCGAACGCGCAGCCAATTTGGCGCAGCAGGCGCTGCAGCGCGCCGGCGCGCGCACCGAATGGGTGGCGGTGGCGCCGGCCCTGAAGGACCAGGACCTGGCCGCAGCGGTGCGCGACCCTCAATGGCTGCAGATGGTGATGCGCTCGCAGGCGGTGTTCTTCACCGGCGGCGCGCAAGCACGCATCGTGGACACGCTGCGGCCCGCCGGGCAGGACAGCCCCCTGCTGCAGGCGGTCTTGGCCCTGCAGGCACGCGGCGGCCTGGTGGCCGGCACTTCCGCCGGCGCGGCCGTCATGAGCCAGACCATGTTCCGTGATGCGCCCTTCGTCACCTCGGTGCTCAAGGGCATCCTGCGGCGTGGCGTGGAATTCGACAAGGGCCTGGGCTTCGCGCCCGATGGTCTGTTCATCGACCAGCACTTCCTCAAGCGCGGCCGCGTGGGGCGGATGATTCCGCTGATGCTGGCCACCGGCGACCGCCTGGGTTTGGGCGTAGATGAAGACTCGGCCGCACTGATCCAAGAGGGCGAAGTGGAGGTGCTGGCGGGGCGCGGGGCTCTGCTGGTGGAGTTGCATGCCGCCCAGCAGAAACTGGAGAACGGTGCACTGAGCCTGCAGGGCGCACGCATTTCCCTGCTGGAGCCGGGTGACCGTTTCAACCTGGAAACCGGGCGCCTGCAGCCCTCCGAGGCGAAGCTGGCCGCACCGGTGACCTTTCGTGCGCCCAACTTCGACCCGACCTTCGAATTCGACCGCTACTTCATGGACATCCTGGGCGACTACGCCATCGTGGATGCGATGGTTCAGTTGGTGGACGGCCCCAAACCCCAGGTGCGGGGCTTGGCCTACAGCGCCTTGGCCCGGCCCGGCGACGCGCGCCGAGACCTGGGCTTCGAGTTCGTGCTCACCCGGGACGAACACACGCGGGCCTGGGCGCCCCTGGGCACGGGCGGTGACCCCTACACCATCGAGCGCGTACGGCTGGACATCCGCCCGGTGCGGGTGCCGCAGCCCTTCGTGCGCGATTGGACGGAGCCGGCCTGATGATCGAACAGCGCCACGACTTGCCCAGCGCCGCGCCGGGCCTTCAGGCTCATTGGTTGAGCCTGCACTATGGCGCTTCGGTGTCCGGCCAGCCCAAGGCCATGGTCCAGTGCGCCCTGCACGCCGATGAAATTCCGGGCCTGCTGGTGGGCGTGCACTTGCGGGCTCATCTGTTGCGCCTGGAACGCGACGGATGCATCAGGGGCGAGATTGTGTTGGTGCCGGCTGCCAATGTGTTGGGCGGTGCGCAGGCGCTGTTGGGCTCGCAGATCGGTCGCTTCGATCTGGGCACGGGCATCAACTACAACCGCGGCTACCGGCACCTAACGCCTGAGCTCCTGAAGGTGCTGCCCGGCCGATTGGGCGGTGATGCAACGAAGAACAGGGCGGTCATTCGCCAGGCCTGCCGGGAACTGCTGGAGGCCTGGGTACCCACCTCGGCGGCCGACACACTCAAACGCGCACTGCAGTGCTTGGCGGTGGACGCCGACACGGTGCTGGACCTGCACTGCGACGGCCAGGCCCTGATGCACCTGTATGCGCCGACGCCTTGGGCCGATGCCGGCGTGCAGTTGGGCCGTTGCCTGGATGCGCGGGTGGTGCTGCTGGCCACCGAGTCGGGTGACGAGCCCTTCGATGAATCGGTGTCGCGCCACTGGTGGGAACTGTCACACGCCTTGGGCGCTGAACACCCTATCGACCTGGGCTGCTTTTCCACCACGGTGGAGTTGCGCGGCGAGGCCGATGTGAGCCATGAACTGGCCGAGCGCGATGCCTTGGGCCTGTTGGCCTTCCTGCAGGCGCGCGGGCATCTGGCGCCGGGCAGCGTGGAACGAGTGGAGCCCACCGTGGCCTGCGATGCCCTGCCCCTGGAGGGCGTTGACCCCCTGACGGCACCCTGCGGTGGCGTGGTGGTGTTTGGCTGCGCACTGGGGCAATCGGTGCAGGCAGGGCAACGCGTGGCCGAGATCATCGACCCATTGACCGGCGTATCCACCCCGGTGAATTCACGGGTGGACGGGGTGTTCTTCGCCCACAGCAAAACCCGCTGGGCATTGCGGGGTGAACGCATCGGCAAGGTGGCCGGTGCGAAGGCGTTTCGCACCGGGAAGTTATTGAGCCTGTAGTTACTTGATCGGCTTGAAGCGCACGCGCTTGGGCCGTGCGCCCTCTTCGCCCAGGCGCTTCTTCTTGTCGGCTTCGTACTCCTGGTAGTTGCCGTCGAAGAAGGTCCACTGCGAGTCGCCTTCGCAGGCCAGGATGTGGGTGCAGATGCGGTCCAGGAACCAGCGGTCGTGGCTGATGATCATGGCGCTGCCGGCGAATTCCAGCAGGGCCTCTTCCAGGGCGCGCAGGGTTTCCACATCCAGGTCGTTCGACGGTTCGTCGAGCATCAACACATTGCCGCCGCGCGCCAGCGTCTTGGCCAGGTGCAGGCGGCCGCGTTCACCCCCGGAGAGCTGGCCCACCATCTTCTGCTGGTCGTTGCCCTTGAAGTTGAAGCGGCCGAGGTAGGCGCGCGAGGGCATGACGAACTTGCCGATGGTCAGGTTGTCCAAGCCGCCGGAGATGTCTTCCCACACGGTTTTGCTGCTGTCCAGGCTTTGACGAGACTGATCGACGAAGGCCAGTTGCGCGGTCTTGCCGATGATGATGTCGCCACTGTCGGGCTTTTCTACACCTTGAAGCATGCGGAACAGCGTGGACTTGCCCGCGCCGTTGGGGCCGATGATGCCCACGATGGCGCCGGCGGGCACCTTGAAGCTGAGGTTGTCGATGAGCAAGCGGTCGCCGAATGACTTGCTCACGCCCTTGAACTCGATGACTTCATTGCCCAGGCGCTCGGCCACGGGAATGAAGATCTCATTCGTTTCGTTGCGCTTCTGGTATTCGTAGTCGCTCAGTTCCTCGAAGCGGGCCAGGCGCGCCTTGCTCTTGGCTTGCCGCCCCTTGGCGTTCTTGCGCACCCATTCCAATTCCTGCTTCATGGCCTTGCGGCGCGCGTCTTCACTCTTCTGCTCGGCCTCCAGGCGGGCTTCCTTCTGGTCGAGCCAATCGGAATAGTTGCCCTTCCAGGGAATGCCGTGGCCGCGGTCCAGTTCCAGAATCCATTCGGCGGCGTTGTCCAGGAAGTAGCGGTCATGGGTGATGGCCACCACGGTCCCGGGGAAGCGCTGGAGGAACTGCTCGAGCCACTCCACGCTTTCAGCGTCCAGGTGGTTGGTGGGTTCGTCCAGCAGCAGCATGTCGGGCTTGCTCAGCAGCAGGCGGCACAGGGCCACTCGGCGCTTCTCGCCGCCGGAGAGGTTTCCGATGGTGGCTTCCCAGGCCGGCAGGCGCAGGGCGTCGGCGGCCAGTTCCAACTGAAGATCGGTGTTCTCGCTGCCGGCTGCGGCGATGATGGCCTCCAGTTCGGCCTGCTCGGTGGCCAGGGCGTCGAAATCGGCATCAGGCTCGGCGTAGGCGGCATAGACCTCATCGAGCCGCTTCTTGGCCGCCAGCACGCCACCAATGCCCTCTTCCACCGCCTCGCGCACGGACTGGTCGGGGTTGACCAGGGGTTCCTGGGGCAGGTAGCCGATCTTGATGCCGGGCATGGCCACCGCCTCGCCTTCGATCTCCTTGTCGATGCCGGCCATGATCTTGAGCAAGGTGGACTTGCCCGAACCGTTGAGGCCCAGCACACCGATCTT
>CAMCTE010000052.1 GCA_945878385.1 Azohydromonas lata NBRC 102462
GGCAAGTCGACTGCGTTGCTGCAGGCGGCTTACAACTACGGTGAACGCGGCATGAAGGTGCTGCTCTACACCGCCGCGCACGACAGCCGCAGCGGCAGCGGCGTGATCGGCTCGCGGCTGGGCCTGCACAAGACGGTGGACACTTTCGGGCCTCAAACCGAGTTCACGCGCGCAGGGCTGCCGGCCAACATCGCCTGCGTGTTGATTGATGAGGCCCAGTTCCTGACCCCCGATCAGGTGCGGCAATTGCACCGCATGGCCCACCGCGAGGATGTGCCCGTGATATGCTTTGGCCTGCGCAGCGATTTCCGGGGCGATGGGTTTCCCGGCGCCCTCACCCTGTTGACATTGGCCGATGACCTCGAGGAGATGAAGACCATCTGCGCCTGTGGCCGCAAGGCCTCGATGAACATGCGCATCGACGGGAAGGGTCGGCGCGTGATGGAGGGCGAACAGGTGGAGATTGGCGGCAATGAGCGCTACCGCGCGGTGTGCCCCACCTGTTTCTATGCAGATGATGGGGTGGGGCCGGAGCAGGCGCCTGGATTGTTCGGGTAGGGTAGGGCTAGGGCTGCGGAATCTGCCCCTTGGATCAGTTCAGACCCAAGGCCACCCGGTCCACCGGGTGGTTTTGGCCACCGCGGTGCGCAATCTTGATCGCGCCAATCCGGTTACCCAACTCCACGCAGCGCTGCAGCGGCCAGTCGCGCTCCAGCCCATACAGGAGGGCTGCGCGGAAGGCGTCGCCACAGCCCGTGGGGTCCACCACCGCTTGCGCCTGGTGGCCGGGTACATGAGTGCGCGTGCCCTGCACCCACACTTCACAACCATCAGCCCCCAGGGTGACCACGATGCCCCGCAGGTGTGAACGCGACAGCGCCTCGATGCTCTGGCCGGTGCGCTCGGCCAGCATGCGCGCCTCGTAGTCGTTCACCGCCACCCAGGTGGCTTGCTGCACGAAGGCCTTGAGTTCGTCGCCGTTGAACATGGGCAGGCCCTGGCCGGGGTCGAAGATGAAGGGGATGCCGGCGGCTTGCATCTGCTGCGCGTGCACCATCATCGCGTCGCGGCCGTCTGGCGCGATGATGCCCAGGCGGATGTCGCTGCGGTCGGTGGGCACGGGCGTGAGGTGCGCCTCGCCCATCGCACCGGGGTGGAAGGCCGTGATCTGGTTGTTGGACTCGTCGGTGATGATGATGGCTTGCGCCGTGTAGTTGTGTTCGATGCTGCGCACGCAGGACAGGTCCAGGCCCAACCCCTGCAGGCGCGCCCGGTAGTCTTGACCGTCAGAACCGAGCGTGGCCATGACGATGGGTTCGGCCCCCAAGGCTTTGTGGGTGTAGGCGATGTTGCCGGCGCACCCACCGTACTCCCGCCGCAGCGTGGGCACCAGGAACGATACATTCAGGATGTGCACCTGTTCGGGCAGGATCTGCTGTGCGAAGCGGCCATGGAAGTTGGTGATGGTGTCAAAGGCCAGGGATCCGCAGATCAGTGCAGGCATGGTGGTGCTCCAGCGTGGGGTGGTGGGGATTGAACGCGCGCGGGCTGCGACACCCTTTGCCCACTCGCTGAGGGGTGGGCGTGGACGCGGTTCAGCGTCTCAAGGGTAATACGGTACGACTCGGAAGCTGGCGATGGCTGCTGCTTCGAGCGTGCGCAGGTCCAGGGTGATCGCCAAATCCATCTCGGACTGGGCTTCCAGTTGGGTCTTCGACGATTCGAATTCAGTGGGATCGAGCATTCGGCGGGCCAAGACTTGGCCGTCGCCGGCCACCAGACTGAAGTCGAACGCCGGAGTCACGACCGGTCCGTCCGATGTGTTCCTGAGTTGAAGCCGCAGCCGGTGATGGCCGCTGCTGTCGTCCAGTGAGAGGCTGCTGCCCTGAACCGCAAGGGCGTTGATCAAGCGCAGGGGTGGCAGCTGGCAGCCCAGCGCTGCGCAGGCCTGCAGGACCAGCGGCCGCGCCTGGGGCCAGGTCTGGGCAATGTGGCCACGCAGCGCATAGGCGGACAACCCGATCAGGCTCAGGCACAGGCAGGCAGTGGTCAACAGCGCCAGGCCGCCGCTGGGCTTGCTCTGAGTGGCTGGCGCGGCAGCCGCGGAGTCACTTCGCGGGCTTGCGGCATGGCTGTCAGCCAGCGCGCCGCGCAGGTCGCCTTCCGCATGGTCTGGCCTTTCGGACGCCTGAGGCTCCGAGGCGGATGGTTCAGCTGTCTGTGCTTCATCGAAGGCCCGCACCTGCGGCGCAGCACCTGTCTGATCGCCCTGTGCCGGTGCGGCGTCACCCGGGTCGACCCAAAAGGGCTCGCGCTCATCGCGGGCGGTGGCTCGCTCCTGCGCGGCTTCGGCTTTCAATTCGCCCAGATCGGGCAGTTCCAGGTCGATGTCGGGCATAGCCTGCAAGGCCGTTGCCGCCATGGAATTTGAATCGGGGGTGTCAGGGCGGTCCTGTGCAGCAGGAAACGCCGGTGCTGCGGATGAGCGCAAGGGTTCGGCTGCTCGCGCATCCACCGTGGGAATTTCCAAGGCCTGACCGCTGGGGGTCACCAGGTTGGCGGAGGCATCGAAGACTTGGCCACAACTGCCGCAGCGTACCCAGCCCTCTGCCGCAGCCAATTGCGGACCGCTGATGCGAAAGACAGTTTGGCAGTGGGTACAGCGGGCGGCCAGGCTCATCGACGAATCATGCCACGGGGATGGTGCCGGCCTGAGCGATCGGGCGCCGCGCGGTCATCAGGATCCAGCCGTCTTCCTCATCGCTGACCTCCAGCATGAGCCACTGCGCATAGGCCGCCTTCAGCTCGTCGGCCTGACGCGCCAAGATGCCGGCCAGCACCAAATGGCCGCCCGGCTGCACGTGGCCACACAGCAGGGGTGCCAGCAGTTTCAGGGGCGTGGCCAGGATATTGGCCACCACCAATGGGTAGGACCCGGCTGCGGCATCAGGCAGGGCCGCACGAAGAGTCACGCCATTGGACTGAGCGTTGGCCTCGGTGGCCTGCACCGCAGCCGGGTCGATGTCGACTGCATCGATTTCCCGTGCACCACACAACCCCGCGCCAATGGCCAGGATGCCCGAGCCGCATCCGTAGTCCAGCACGCGTGTCCATTTCTGCTGAAGGGATGCAGTGCGGGTGGCGATCCACTTCAGGCACATCCGCGTGGTGGGGTGGGTACCGGTGCCGAACGCCATGCCGGGGTCCAAGCGGATCACCTGGCGCGCTTGGGCCGGTGGTTCGTGCCAAGTGGGCACCACCCAAAATTCGGCGGTGATGGCCACCGGCTCGAACTGCGACTGCGTCAGGCGCACCCAGTCGGCCTCGGGCACGGCCTGAATGGCTTCCACGCCCAGGCCTGCGGTCCAGTCCTGCGCCAGCAGCAGGGCGGCGGCCTGGGTGGCCGCCTCCTCGGTTTCAAAGGCGGCCTTCAGGCACGAACGGTTCCAACCCCCGGCCGGCGCAGGCATCCCGGGCTCGCCAAAGAGCGCCTGCTCGGCGTCCGTATCGGCATCGGCGTCCTCCACCGAGACCGATGCGGCATCGAGCTCTTCCATCAGGGCGGTGGACACATCGTCCACCAGGTGCGCAGGCGCGCGCAGGACGAGCTCGGTCAGGGCCATACAGTTTGCGGGTGGTGGCGCCGTGGGACCGGTTCAGCGACGGTGGTCGTTGAGCCAGTGTTCCAGGTAGTGGATGCTGGTGCCGCCCTCGATGAACTTGGCGTCAGCCATCAGTTCCCGGTGCAGCGGTATGTTGGTCTGGATGCCATCGACCAGTGTTTCCGACAGCGCGGTGCGCATGCGGGCCAGGGCCTGGTCGCGCGTGTCGCCGTGGCAGATCACCTTGCCGATCATCGAGTCGTAGTTGGGCGGCACGAAGTAGTTGGTGTAGACGTGCGAATCCACTCGCACCCCGGGGCCGCCCGGCGGGTGCCACATGGTGATGCGGCCGGGCGATGGGGTGAACTTGTAGGGGTCTTCGGCGTTGATGCGGCACTCGATGGCGTGCCCACGCATTTCGATGCTGCGCTGGGAGAAGGGAAGTTTTTCACCAGCTGCCACGCGTATCTGCATCTGCACGATGTCGATGCCCGTCACCAGTTCGGTCACCGGATGCTCCACCTGCACACGGGTGTTCATCTCGATGAAGTAGAACTCGCCGTTTTCAAACAGAAACTCGAAAGTGCCCGCGCCCCGGTAGCCGATCTTTTTGCAGGCTGCCGCGCAACGGTCGCCAATCTTCTCGATCACGCGCCGTGGGATACCCGGCGCCGGTGCCTCCTCGATGATCTTCTGGTGGCGGCGCTGCATGGAGCAGTCGCGCTCGCCCAGCCACACCGCGTTGCGGTGTTCATCGGCCAGCACCTGGATCTCGATGTGGCGTGGGTTCTCGAGAAACTTCTCCATGTACACGGCCGGGTTGCCGAAGGCAGCACCCGCTTCGCTGCGGGTGGTCTGCACCGCATGCAGCAGGGCCGCTTCGGTGTGCACCACGCGCATGCCGCGCCCGCCACCACCGCCGGCGGCCTTGATGATCACCGGGTAGCCCACCGCGCGGGCGATGCGGATGATTTCCTTGGGGTCTTCGGGCAGTGCCTCGGGCGAGCCGGGCACGCAGGGCACGCCGCTCTTGATCATCGCCTGTTTGGCCGAGACCTTGTCGCCCATGATGCGGATGCTCTCGGGCGTGGGGCCGATGAACACGAAGCCGCTTTTTTCAACCCGTTCGGCGAAATCGGCGTTCTCCGACAGGAAGCCATAGCCGGGGTGGATGGCCTCGGCGTCGGTCACCTCCGCGGTGGAGATGATGGCCGGCATGTTGAGGTAGCTCTGCGCCGATGGGGCGGGCCCAATGCACACGGCCTCGTCGGCCAACTTCACGTACTTGGCGTCTCGGTCGGCCTCGGAATAGACCACCACCGAGCGGATGCCCATTTCCTTGCAGGCGCGCTGGATGCGAAGGGCGATTTCGCCTCGGTTGGCGATGAGTATCTTCTTGAACATGGTCTCAGGCGCTGCGCACCATCCTCATTCGATGATGAACAGCGGCTGGCCGAACTCGACGGCCTGACCGTTTTCGCACAAGATCTGGGTGATCGTGCCGGCTTTGTCGGCTTCGATCTCGTTCATGATCTTCATGGCCTCGATGATGCAGATGGCCTCGCCTTCTTTGACCTGTTGACCCAGCTCGGCAAAGGCCTTGGCCCCGGGGCTAGCGGCGCGGTAGAAAGTGCCCACCATCGGGGACTTGACCGGGTGGCCTGTGGGCTCGGCGGCTGCCGGGGCCGCTGGCGGCGCGGCGGCCGCACCAGCATCGACAGCAGAGGCGGCCGCCGGTATGGCCGCTGGTGCGGCCATCACGGTGGGCATGGCCACGGCGGCCACGCCAGCCTTGACGATGCGGACCTTGCCTTCGGCTTCCGTGATCTCGAGTTCCGAGATGTTGGATTCAGAGACCAGGTCGATGAGGGTTTTCAGTTTTCGCAGATCCATGCAGGCTCCTCTTCGGTGGGAACGATGGCGTCATGCGTTCAACGCCGTTCAAGCTGCCCCAACCGGGTTCCAATCGGTGCGCATCTGCTCTGAAGCAGCGGCATTGGAGAAGGGTGGAGTGTAAGACAGGCGAAATCTTGAAGGTCGTCGATCGGATGAAAAATATCGCTTGACATCCGGAGATGGGATCAATTGCGATCAATACGATGCAGAAGCGCGTGAGGTCGGCGACAAAGCGCACACCCCGTCTTTTCGGCCTTGCGCGCGGGAAGATCAGGCACTCAGTCGCAGTTGTTGTGCCCAGGTCGAGAGTTGTTCGGCGGTCAGTTCGCCCATCTGTCTTTGAACGATGCGCCCGTCCGGTGTGGCCAGGACCGTGTAAGGCAGTGCGCCTTGTGCATTGCCCAGGGTGCGCGCCAGACCAGTGCCCTCAACCCCGGCCAGGGCGATCGGAAAGGTCACGGGGGTTTTGCCCAGAAAGGCTTTGACGGCGGTCGGGCCGTCGATCGCAATTCCCAGCATCTTCAGGTTTTTGGTGTTGTATTGCTTATAAAAAGCGTCCAAAAGCGGCATTTCCTTGACGCAGGGCGGGCACCAGGTGGCCCAGAAATTCACCAACAGTGGCCCGCCGCGCAGGGTGCCTACGGCCAGTGGCGTGCCATCGGCCTGGGGAAGGCTCAGCGCCCAGAAGTCCTCACCGAGTTGACGGGCGTCACTGGAGGTACCTGCCAAACCGGCGGGCGCAGGCCCTGCCGAGGGGGCCTGGCGGCTGCTGCTCCACCACGAACCGGCGGCGCCCGCTGCAATACCCACCGCGCCCGCGGCCAGCCACCAACGGCGAGGGCGCTGGTCTGTTCCGTGCGGTACTGCCGTGGGCGTGGGCGCACCCGGCCCGGGATTGGTGGGTTCAGTCATGGGCGTTGTCCTCGCGCAGTCTTTGGAGCAAGGCTGGCAGTGTGCCTCGCCAGCTATGCCCTCGCGCATCGGGCTTGAGGGCGCCCCTGAGGTCGTCATGGGGCCACACACTGATTTCGATCGGCACGGTGTCGTGGATGGCGGGGCAGGGCATTTCCAGGCCGATCACGGGCACCGGTTCCCGCCCGCGGCCGCTGCGCTGGCCTGTCTCAAACGGCACGCCCAGGTTGATCAGTGTCAGTTCGGGCCCCGTGGGGTCGTCGGTGTAGAGGTCCAGCAAAATGGGTGAGCGTGCACTGGCCGTACCCCGCCACACCGCGCCGCCCACATAGGGTTGGAATTCCTGAAGGCGCTGCATCCACTGTGCGGCCAGTTCGCGCAGGGCCCTCAATTCGGCCGGCTGCGTGTCGGCGAAGAACAGCGCCAGGTGTTCTCGCACCGCATCTTCTACCCGCAGGTGGTCGGGCATTGCAATGCCTCGGATGCCGGCCAGGCCCAGGTGGTCGGCCGCCTTGCGGCAGGCAGCCGAGTAGTCCAGGCCATGTTCGACGATCCAGGTGGCGGCCGATGCCGCAATCTCATCGGAGGTGTTCATGGGCGGATGCCTTCGGGCAGCACCACGGCCGGCATGCGCGCGGCGATGGTTTCGGCGCGGCTGGCCAGGTAAGGGGAGTTCGGCAGGCGCTCGAAGCGGCGCGGTGCGGGCAGCATCACGGCCAGCCGCGCAGCCTGCAAGGCTTGCAGTTGATGCGGTGCACAGCGGAAGTAATGTTCGGCCGCCGCGTGCGCGCCGTACACGCCTTCGCCCCACTCCACGCTGTTGAGGTAGATCTCCAGGATGCGGGCCTTGCTGAGCGTGGCTTCCATGGCCCAGGCGACAAGCGCCTCCTGCCCCTTGCGCCAGTAGGTGCGCTCGCCGCTGAGGAACAGGTTCTTGGCCAACTGCTGGGTGATGGTAGAGCCGCCCACCAACCGTTCGGCTGCACGCCCATTGCCCGCCTGCGGCGCGGCCACTGGTGGGCGGGCCTCGCGCCGTTCGTTGCGCTGTCGTGCCTTCTCGATGGCCTCCCATTCCAGCCCGCGATGCTCGACGAAGCTGGCGTCTTCGCTGGCGATCACGGCCCGAGGCAAGGCCGTGCCCATCTCGTTCAAGGGCATCCAGGTCTGGTGCCAGAGCAGGTGTTGGTCGCGCTGAAGGATGCGAACGGCCTGTGTTCTTTGGAAGGTGGTGGAGCCTGGGTCCAGATGGGCCATCAGGGCTACCCGTGCCAAGAAGTAGAGCTGCAGGGCCACCGTGCCCACCAGCAGCAGGCCCAGTAGGCGCATCAGTTGGCGCAGGAGTGTCCTCATGCCCGTGGCTGTTGAGGCGGGCGCTTCAGTGGGTGGCCAGTCGCTGGCGAAGTGCGGCCAGCACCGGTGGCGTGTGGGGCCGTACGCCCCGCCAGAAGGCATAGGCCTCGGCGGCCTGCTCCACCAGCATGCCCAGGCCGTCCCGCGCCTGCGCGCCCTGGGCCTGCGCCCAATCCAGGAAGCCTTGTGCAGCAGGGCCGTACATCATGTCCACGGCCAAGGTGCCGGGGCGAAGCACCCTTTCGGCTACCGGGGCGGCTGCACCGGCCAGGCTGCTGGCGGTGCCGTTGACCAGCACCTCGCAGCCCTGGAGGCACAGCGCAGGCGCGTCTTGCAGCCCTCCGGCGCACACGCGGCTGCCGTGCTGATGTGCCCAAGATTCGTGTGAGGCGGCCAAGGCGGCAGCCTTCTCGGGGGTTCGGTTCACCACCACCACCTGTCGAGGCCCCGCGGCCAGCAGCGGTCCCAGCACGCCGGCCGCGGCGCCGCCAGCGCCCACCAACAGCACGGTGCAGCCCTTCAGTCCCATGCCCGCATGCTGCTGGATGTCGGCCACCAAGCCGGCGCCATCGGTGTTGTCGGCCCGCCAGCCTTGGGGGTCAAAGCGCACCGTGTTGGCAGCCTGGGCCAACTGCGCCCTGGGGCTGCAGGCCGCCACCAGGCCGGGTACTTCAAATTTGAAGGGCACGGTGACATTGCAGCCGTTTGCACCCGATTGCGCCCAGGACCGCAGGGTGGCCGTGAAGCCGTCCAGCGGCGACAGCACCCGCTCGTACTGGATGTCGTGGCCCAACTGCCGTGCAAATTCGCCGTGGATGAAGGGCGACTGGCTGTGCGCCACGGGGTTGCCGATCACGGCATAGCGCGGGGTCACGGCATCAGGCCCCGGCTGAATGGGTGGGTGTGGCAGCTTCCGCCGCCTCGGTGGCCGGCTCCACTTCGATGGCCAGCGCCAAGGGAGCAGAGGCCTGCGCCAATTCCTCGTCGTCCTCGCCTGTGGCCTGCTCTTGGTCGGCTGATGTCTCGTCCAACCGCGCCAAGAGCGTGGCGTGCAGGTCCAGGGTGAGCAGGTCCATGCCCTGCACACGGGCCATCAGCCGTGCACCGCGGGGCAGGGGTTCAGCACCCGCCACCTTGAACACCAGGGGCAGTTCCTCGGCCCGCACCAAGCCGTCCTTCATCACAGTGGCCGGCACTTCGCTCACGGCGTTCTGCTCCAGCCAGCGCAGCGTCCAGTAACGCTCGATGCCGCGTTGAAAATCGGCGTACGCGGTGTAGGCGGTGTCGAAGGACGAAACCACCGAGAAGAGTTGGGCGTCCTTGGGCTTGAAGGGCGCAGCCAAAGCGGCGGTGCGGCCGTGGCGCGCGCAGGCGATGATCTGCCACTGGTTGACCAGGTCCACATAGCGGCGCAGCGGCGAAGAGGCCCAGGTGTAGTGGCTCACGCCCATGCCTGCATGCGGCGCGGGCTTGGTGCCCATGCGCACCTTGATGCCCGGGGCCAGGCTGGCCTGGCTGCGGTAGATGCCCGGCACACCCAGTTCGGCCAGCCAGGCGCCCCAGCTGCTGTTGGCCAGGATCATCAATTCCGCCACCAGCAGGTCCAGGGGCGACCCGCGGCGCCGTTGGGAGATTAATACGGTTTCGCTTCCCTGGGGGGGCTCGTCCTGCGTGCCGTCGCGGCCTTCGAGCTTGAAGTTGAAGTCGGGGCGGTTGAAGTTCTCCGGCTTGCCGCGCACCACTTCGCGCTGGGCCTTCAGGTGCTGGGCCAAGCGGAAACTGAAGGCCAGTTCGCGGTGGAAGGGGATGCGGACCTCTCCGTCTGCGTGGTCCGGGCCGTTTTTGGCCGTCGCGTCATCCGACCACTGCAGCAAGGTGTCTTCGGTGATGTGCGCCTCCAGCTTGTCGTGCCGCAGGTTGGCCGCCACCTGCACCCGCTCCAGTCGAGTGCTGCGCTCGCGAATCTCCAGGGTGGCCTCGTCCATCGACACATACAGGCTCACCGCGGGGCTGGCGCGGCCTTCCACCAGGGTGTAGGCCTGCACCACTTCGTCGGGCAGCATGGTCAGCTTGTGGCCGGGCATGTACACGGTGGAAAGGCGCTGCACGGCGAGTTGGTCGACTGCCGTGCCTGGCGCAATGGCCAAGGCGGGCGCGGCGATGTGGATGCCCAGCACCACGGTGCCCGTACCCAGCCCCCGCACCGAGATGGCATCGTCGATTTCGGTGGTGCTGGAGTCGTCGATCGAGAAGGCCTGCACCCCTTCGGCCAAGGGCAGATCCTCGGCCACTGCGGGTGCGGCCAGCTTCGGGAAGCCGGTGCCCTTGGGAAAGTGCTCGAACAGGAAGCGCTTCCAATGGAATTGGTAGGGGCTGTCGATGGCGCCGGCGCCCTTGAGCAGGTCCAGCGGTGAGCGCTGGCTGCGCCGTGAGGCCTCGACCACCGCCTTGTATTCCGGCGCGTTCTTGTCCGGCTTGAACAGGATGCGGTAAAGCTGCTCGCGAACCGGCTCCGGGCAGCGCCCCTCGCTGAGTTCTTGCGCCCACTGTTCAATCTGCGCGGCGATCTGCTTCTTCCGCTCGATGCCCAACAGGGCGGCCTTCAGTGTTTCCTCGGTGGCCTTGCGGAACTGGCCCTTGCCCATGCGGCGGAAATAGTGCGGTGCCTCGAACAGGCGCAGCAGGGCCGCGGCCTGGTGCACGGAATCGGCCTTGGGGTCGAAGTAGTCGCGCGCCAGATCGGCAAAACCGAAGTCGCCCTCGGGGGCAAACTCCCAGGCCAGGTCCAGGTCGATCTGGTCGGAGATTTCGCGGGCGCGCAATAGAAGCTCAGCGGGTCCAGGCTCCTGAAACCGCAACAACACGTTGGCGGCCTTGACCTTGACCCGTTTGCCCGATTCCAGTTCGATCTGCATCGAACTGTCGGCCTCGGACATCACCCGGCCGGCGAGGAACTTGCCGGCTTCATCAAACAGTGCGTAATTCACCGCCCGATTGTCGGTGGTTTTGGGTGTTCAGATCGTCAGACCGCCAGCCACTTCGATCACGGCACCGTTGACATAGCTCGCGTCATCACTGGCCAGGAAGGCGTAGACGCTGGCAATTTCCTCCGGCTGGCCCAGGCGGCGCAAGGGCACTTCCTGCGTCATCTCGGCGAGCACCTTTTCAGGGATGCTGTCCAGGATGTGGGTGGCCACGAAGCCCGGCGCCACGGCATTCACCCGGATGCCCTTGGGGCCCAATTCGCGGCTCCAGGTCTTGGTGAAGCCGATCACGCCGAACTTGCTGGCGGCGTAGTTGGTCTGCCCGAAGTTGCCGTACAGACCTACGATGGAACTGGCGTTGAGAATCACGCCAGACCCCTGCAGCACCATCGTGTCGGCCACGGCCTGACTGCAATGGAAGACCCCTCGCAGATTGACATCGATCACGGTGTCGAATTGCTCGAGCGTCATCTTCTGCAGGCGCGCGTCCTGGGTGATGCCGGCGTTGTTGACCAGCACATCGATGCGCCCATGCTCGGCCTTGACCGCGGCCACCATGGCGTCCACCGCAGGCCGGTCGGTGACGCTGAGTGCAAAGCCCAAGGCTTTGGCACCCAGGCCCCGAACCGCCTGAACGGCGCTGTCGACATCGGCCTGCCGCAGGTCGCAGATCACCACCGTGGCGCCCTCGGCGGCAAAGCGCCTGGCCGTGGCCAGACCGATGCCGGCCCCAGCGCCGGTGATGATGCAGACCTTGCCCTGTAGCTTCATGACGACCCGGGCCTGAGGGCTCAGGCGCCCTGCTTGACCAGCGGGGCCTTCAAGGCTTCGCTGATCGTGGCCAGGCTGTCTTCCAAGTGCGCGCGCACCAGGCTGTTGGAGGCACTGCCCTTGTCCGACAGCACAGCCTGCAGACGACCCTGCAGACGCTGCGCGGTCTGCCGGTACACCGCGCGCACATCGGTCGTGGCGTTGGGCGCCGGACGCACGAGGCTTGAAGCCAGGCGCCGCACATGCTCACGCTGCAGGTTGCGGCGCAGGCTGTCGACATTCACCGCGCCCGAGGCGCCCAGTTCGGCCCACACGGCGCCCGAGAGCTTGTCCTGCACCTCGGCAAACGACAGCAGGGTTCGGGGGTCTGCCACATGCACTTCAGCATCGGCCAATCGAGTGGCCAGCCCATCGTTCATCAGCGAGTCCAGGGCACCGCGTTGCAGGTTGCCCACCTGTTGCGCCACGCTGAAGTCCACACCGGCCGTGCGGCCCGCGCCCAGGCGCTCGAAGTGGTCCACGCCGACACGGCCCATGATGGCCGGGTCGAACTTGAAGGCCGACGAGCTCAGGAAACCGTTGACCACCAGGTCAAGCGCCGCACGCTGTTGCGCCACCGGCACGGGTTTGACCAGCGGCCTGTCGGCCGAGGCCGTGACGCGGGCGGTGTGCACGCCGCCGATCGTCTTGGTGGCCAAGGGCAGCGAGGAGCCCATCGTGGCGAACAGCCGGCTGAACGCGCGGCGGACGATCGAGAAGTCGTCGTTGGGTTCCGGCTTGCGGGTGACGGTGCGCTGGAACAGTTCGCGCGAGAGCTTCATCTGGCGCTGTGCCCACGCCAGCGGGTCGTCGCCCATATCGCGCTGGTTGATCAGGGGGTCGTTGTTGCCCAGGTCCTCATCGGTGCCGTAGGCCAGCATGGGGTCGTTGTGCGCCTTGGCCAGCAGCGCGGCCAGACCGCGCTTCTCGGATTCGGCATCGGCCCACTGGCGATAACCCACTTCGACGGCCCAGTAGTCGTAGGCCCCCAGGGTGACCTGGTTGTAGTCGGCCACCGGCTCGCCCTGCAGCGGGATGTTGGCTCCGTTGTAGTCCATCACGCTGGGCGACAGGCCGTTGCGGGCGGTCCAGGCCGGATCCCGCAGTTGGGAAAGCTTCACGCTGCCGGAGGCGCGGAAATTGTGGCGCAGGCCGATGGCGTGCCCGACTTCATGCATCGTCACATCCTTGAGGGATCCG